>JAPPHW010000247.1 GCA_028820945.1 Defluviicoccus sp. | reverse complement strand
CGCGATACTTCATCCGCTTGTACTTGCCGCACAGGCACTCGTAGTCCTTGATCGGGCCGAAGATCCGGGCGCAGAAGAGCCCGTCCCGCTCCGGCTTGAAGGTGCGGTAGTTGATCGTTTCCGGCTTCTTGATCTCGCCATAGGACCATGAGCGGATACGGTCCGGGCTGGCGATGGAGATGCATATCTCGTCGAAGCTCTGCGCGTTGCCGATCTGGCCGAAGATGTTGATGAGCTCGTTCATGTTGTCATCCCTTGCGTGGCCGAGTTGTCCGCCCTGCGTCGACGCTCGCCCGGCGGTTCCTCAGGACCGCTGGTTGAGTTCGACGTTCAGGCAGAGCGACTTCAGCTCCTTGACGAGAACGTTGAAGGATTCGGGAATTCCGGCTTCGAAGGTATCGTCACCGCGCACGATGGACTCGTAGACCTTGGTCCGGCCGGAGACGTCGTCCGACTTGACGGTCAGCATCTCCTGCAGCGTGTAGGCGGCGCCGTAGCCTTCGAGCGCCCAGACCTCCATCTCGCCGAAGCGCTGGCCGCCGAACTGCGCCTTCCCGCCGAGCGGCTGCTGCGTAACCAGGCTGTACGGGCCGATCGAGCGGGCATGGATCTTGTCGTCGACCAGGTGATGCAGCTTCATCATGTAGATGTAGCCGACGGTCACGGAGCGATCGAAGGGCTCGCCCGTCCGCCCGTCCCAGAGCTGGGCCTGGCCGCTCGAATCGAGCCCCGCCATCGTCAGCGCGTCGACGATGTCGGATTCGTGCGCGCCGTCGAATACTGGCGTCGCCATCGGCACGCCGGCGCGCAGGTTCTGGCCGAGCTCGATGACCTCGTCGTCGTCGAACTCGGCGAGCACCTCGTCGTTCACCGCCTTGCCATAGATCGACCTCAGCTGCTTGCGGACCGTGTTGATCCGGCCGTTGCGCAACACCTTGTCGAGGGTCTCCCCGACCCTGCGCCCCAGACCGGCGGACGCCCAGCCGAGGTGGGTCTCCAGGATTTGCCCGACATTCATGCGCGACGGAACGCCGAGCGGGTTCAGCACGATGTCGACCTGAGTTCCGTCGTCGAGATAGGGCATGTCCTCCATGGGAACGATCTTGGAGATCACGCCCTTGTTGCCGTGGCGCCCGGCCATCTTGTCGCCGGGCTGCAGCTTGCGCTTCACGGCGACATAGACCTTGACCATCTTCATCACGCCGGGCGGCATTTCGTCGCCGGCCTGGAGCTTGTCCACCTTGTTGTCGAAGCGTTCTTGCAGGCGTCGTTCGCTCTCGTCGAACTGCGCCTTGACCGCCTCGACATCGGCCATGACGGCTTCGTTCTCGACCACGAACCGCGCCAGCTCCCCGGTCGAGTGCTTGTCGAGAACCGCCTGGGTAACCCGGCTGCCCGCTTCCACGTCGCCGGGACCGCTGACCGCCTTCTGGCCGCCGAGCAGATCCCCGAGGCGCGCTCGGTAGCTGCGTTCGAGAATGGCCCGTTCGTCGGCGCGGTCCTTGGCCAGCCGCTCGATTTCCTCGCGTTCGATGGCGAGCGCGCGCTCGTCCTTGTCGACGCCGCGCCGCGAGAACACGCGGACTTCCACCACCGTGCCGTTGACGCCCGGCGGCAGCCGCAGCGAGGTGTCGCGGACATCGGACGCCTTCTCGCCGAAGATGGCGCGAAGCAGCTTCTCTTCGGGAGTCATCGGGCTTTCGCCCTTGGGCGTGACCTTGCCGACCAGAATATCGCCGGGATTGACCTCCGCGCCGATGTAGACGATTCCCGCCTCGTCGAGGTTCTTCAGCGCCTCCTCGCCGACATTGGGAATGTCGCGCGTGATCTCCTCCTGACCCAGCTTCGTGTCGCGGGCCATGACGTCGAATTCCTCGATGTGGATGGAGGTGAAGACGTCTTCGCGCGCGATGCGCTCGGAGATCAGGATCGAGTCCTCGAAGTTGTAGCCGTGCCAAGGCATGAAGGCGACGAGCACGTTGCGGCCCAGCGCGAGCTCGCCGAGATGGGTCGACGGCCCGTCGGCGACAATATCGCCAGACTCGACGCGGTCTCCCACCTTCACCAGGGGACGCTGGTTGATGCAGGTGTTCTGGTTGGAGCGCTGGAACTTGCGCAGATTGTAGATGTCCACGCCGGGCGCGGTGAGCGAGGTCTCCTCGGTGGCGCGGACGACGATCCGCGTTCCGTCCATTTGATCCACCACGCCGCTGCGCCGGGCGACGATGGTCGCGCCGGAGCCGCGTGCCACCGCCTCCTCCATGCCGGTTCCGACCAGCGGTGCCTCGGTCTGGATCAGCGGCACCGCCTGGCGCTGCATGTTCGACCCCATCAGGGCGCGGTTGGCGTCGTCGTTCTCGAGGAACGGGATCAGCGCCGCGGCCACCGACACAAGCTGCTTGGGCGAGACGTCGATGAACCCGATGGTCTCGGGAAGCGCGAGGACGAACTCGCCGCCCCGGCGGCAGCTCACCAGATCGTCGGTGAACTTGCCGTTGC
>JAPPHW010000182.1 GCA_028820945.1 Defluviicoccus sp. | reverse complement strand
CGGCGAACACACCCGGCACGCTGGTGACCGTCGAATCGGCGGCGGTCCAGATATAGCCGTCCGCGTCCATGTCGAGCTGACCGCGAAAGAGCCGGGTCGCCGGATCGTGACCGATGGCGACGAACAGGCCGGCGACCGCGTACTCCGACGTCTCGCCGGTCGCGACGTTGCGCAGCACGAGCCCGGTGACCTCCTTGGGCTCCTCGGTGCCGAGCACCTCTTCGACCACCGTGTTCCAGACGATTTCGATCTTCTCGTTGGCGAACAGGCGCTGCTGCAGGATCTTCTCCGCCCGTAGCGCGTCGCGCCGGTGGATCAGGGTCACGCTCGACGCATGGTTGGTGAGATAGAGCGCCTCCTCGACCGCGGTGTTTCCGCCGCCGACCACCGCCACGTCCTTGCCCCGGAAGAAAAAGCCGTCGCACGTCGCGCAGGCGGAAACCCCGAATCCCTGAAAGGCCGTCTCGCTTTCGAGGCCAAGCCAACGCGCCTGCGCGCCGGTCGAAATGACGATCGTCTCCGCAAGATAGATGTCGCCGCCGTCCCCGGTGCATCGGAACGGCCGGCGGGACAGGTCGACATCGGCGATCGTATCGTGGATCAGGGTCGTTCCGACGTTCTCGGCCTGGCGGTGCATCTGCTCCATCAGCCAGGGCCCCTGGACGACGTCGGCGAATCCGGGATAGTTCTCGACATCGGTGGTGATCGACATCTGCCCGCCCACTTCGAGCCCGGTCACCAGGACGGGGTCGAGCGCCGCGCGCGCGGCGTAAACGGCGGCCGTGTATCCGGCGGGGCCCGAACCGATGATCAGGACTTTGGCGTGGTGTGTCTGGGGCATTGGTCGATCCACTCCGACGCGCCGGTGGAACCGGCATTCGAATGGGCTGGAAATTAGGCCGGCGCGGGCGATATTTCCACCCGTCCGGTTGACGTGTCCGCCATCGAAAAGCCCTGCTCTTGAAATATAATTGCAAATGTTGCTAATATAATTGCGCGACGCGACGACGCCATCGACATGGAGACCCTTCGTTGGCCCGGGTGAAGCTCGACCGCATCGATCTTCGCATCCTGCGCGACCTCCAGGACCGCGGACGGATGACCAATGTCGAACTCGCGCGTCGTGCCGGCATCTCGCCGCCGCCCTGCCTGCGCCGCGTGCGCGCGCTGGAGGAGACGGGCTGCATTCTCGGCTACCATGCCGAGATCGACCCCGAATCGCTCGGATTCGGGGTAACGGTGTTCGCCAATGTCGGCCTCCACAGCCAGGCCGAACCCGACCTGACGGCGTTCGAGGCCCTGATCGAGTCCTGGCCCGAGGTACGCGAGTGCCACATGCTGGCGGGCGAGACCGATTTCCTGCTCAGGATCGTGGCGACCGACTGGGACGCCTACCAGCGGTTCCTGACGACGAAGCTCACCGCCGCGCCCAACGTCAGCGTCGTCAAGTCGGCGCTTGCCGTGCGCAGCTCGAAGAACGCTCCCGGGGTCCCCATCGCGCTTGACGAGCCGGGCTAACCCTCCATCCGGGACGGGAAGCGGTCGATCCCGAGGCGGTCGCGCAGGCCGGCGCTCGGCTCGACCCGAGCCTCGTCGATCGGTATGCCGGTCGAATCCGCCACCCGGTCGATTGCGTTGAAGGTCGCCGCCACACCGCAGGCGTCCACCAGGGCCGCGGCGCCCAGATCGTCCAGCACCGCCTTCCGTGCATTCGAGAGCGTGTCGTCGTCCCCGCCCACGACCGCCTCGGCAAACGCGGCGAGAAGAGCGCCGCCCGGGATCCCGCCGTCGCCGTCCGCCTCGCCGATGACCGCCCCGAGATCGATCGCCCGCCCCTTATGTTCGCCGCTCGCACGGAGCAGCATGGCATGGCTGGTGGTTCAATAGACGCATTGGTTGATCGCGGAGATCCGCCCGGCGATCAGTTCGATCTGCGCATGGTCGATGGCGCGGAACTCGTTGGCGAAATCGCGCATCTGGTTACGCTGGAGATACTGCGTTTCCACCAGGTCGAAGAAACCGCGCGCCTCGGCCGGCACGAGGCTCATTGCGCGGTGAATATTGGCATGCTCGGGGCTGAACAGGTCGCACTCGTCCTCCGCGGCGTCCCCGGGCGCGATCCACGGCACCCAGGCCGCCCCCTGGCCCGCGCTGGTCGGGCGAGCCCGAATCGGCTCACCGGCGACAGGGACCGGCAGGGGCAGCGGATCCATTCCCATCGCCCTCGCAAACGTGTCGACCGAGATCGTCGTGCAGACGACGCCGACCGTCTCGACATATTCCTCCGGGGTCAGACCGTCCCCGAGCAGACCCTCGTACCATTTCCGGGTCAGCCGACCCGGATCGGTCGCGATCCGGTGGATCGCCTCGACGATCGCGTCGGAGAGGCCGCCCAGGCAATCGTGCTCGCCGTCGACGCGGTAGGGAGAAAGGGCCTCCTTGCGGGCCGCGCAGAGCCGGCAGGATTTCGCGTTGCGGGTCTCCGCCGCGATCCGCACCCGGAC
>JAPPHW010000339.1 GCA_028820945.1 Defluviicoccus sp. | reverse complement strand
TCTCCATCCCCTGCCCCTGCTCGGTCGCGCCGGTCGAGACGAACACGTTGCCGCGCGCATCGAGGCGGATCGTCGCCCCGTCCTGCGCCGAGATGCGGGCGCCGCCGATGCCGTAGAACATGGCCGACGGGTTGGTCACCTCGATGAAGCTCGCGAGCCCGATCCCGCGCCAGACGCCGTCGCCGCGCAGCCGGTCGCGCTCGGCGCAAAGGGCGTCGTAGTCCATCATCTCGAGGATTTTCCTGAGGCTCTCCTGGTGGGATAGCTTCTCGAAGTTCATCCCCTGGGCGGATTTCTTGGGATACGCGTCGTCGGCATGCACGTTGATCCGGCGCACCTCGGCCGGGTCCATGCCGACCGCGCGGGCGCCCGAATCGACCAGCCCCTCGGTCACCGCGCACATGATCGGATGGCCCACCGCGCGGTACTGGCACATCATGTTCTTGTTCATGAACACCACCCGGGCGCGCGCCCGGTAATTGTCGAACGCGTAGGGCCCGCCGATCATGTTGACGATCTGGTTGGCCTCGATCGCGCTGGTCCTGGGATACATCGAATACGGCCCGACGCCGGTCAGGTCGTCGATCTCCATCGCCAGGATGCGCCCGTCCTTCGCCATCGCGATCTTCGCGTCGATCCGGTGGTCGCGCGCGTGAATGTCGGAGAGGAACGACTCCAGCCGGTCGGCGACGAACTTCACCGGACGCTTGAGCGCGATCGCGAGCCCCACCGTCGCCATCTCGTCGGCATAGGTGTGGACCTTGATCCCGAAGGAGCCGCCGACATCCTTGGCGACCACCCGCACCCGGTGCTCCTCCAGCCCGAAATGCAGCGCGAAGATGCCCTGCATCATGTGCGGCGACTGGGTCGAGTGGTGGACCGTCAGGTTGCGCGTCGACGGGTCGAAATCGGCGACCAGGCCGCGCGGTTCCAGCGTCACCCCGGTGTGCCGGCCGAAATGGTAGGTCTCCTCGACCACCGCGTCGGCCTCGGCGTAGGCCGCGTCCACATCGCCCGCCGCGTATTCCCGCTGCCAGGCGAGGTTGTCGCCGAGCTCGGCATGGATGACCGGCGTATCGGGATCGAGCGCGGTTTCCATGTCGGTCGCGGCGGGGAGCTCTTCCCACTCGATCGCGACCAGCTCGGCCGCGTCCTCCGCCTGCTCGCGCCGTTCGGCGACGACGGCGACCACCGCCTCGCCCTGCCAGCGTGCCGTATCCACGGGAAGCGCATGCTGGGGCGCGGATTTGAGCCCTTCGAGATGGGTCAGCACGCCGACCCACGGATCGTGGATTCGGGCAAGGTCCTCGCCCGTCACCACCGCGACCACGCCGGGCGCGGCCTCGGCCGCCGCGGTGTCGATGGAAACGATCCGGGCGTGCGCGTGGGGGCTCCGCACGAAGGCGGCATGCACCATTCGCGGCAGCACGATGTCGTCGACGAACGTCCCCCGCCCGTGCGTCAGACGCCGCGCATCAGGCCTGGGAACGCTGCGGCCGATATAGGAGTTGGGGCGGTCGAGAATCCAGCGATCTTCCGTCATGACCGGGCCGCCGGCGGATCGAAGTGGAATACGCCCTGGATCGCCTCGAGCACCCTGTCGCCGTGGGCGTCCTCGATCTGGCGCGCGATCGAATCGGGCATCGAGACGTCGTCGCGGTCCTCGCCGAGACCGGTGATCACGGTGAGCTGCACCGCGTCGATGTCGCCGACATTGTGGAATCCGCGATAAACGCCGGGCGGGCAGGAAAACGTGTCCCACTTGCCGAGTCGCGCCCGGTGCTCGACCGGCTCGCCGACGTAGTATTCGATCTCGCCCTGGAGGACCATGAAGGTCTCGAACGTCGTGTTGTGGGAGTGCAGGCAGGGCCCCTGGCCCGGCGGCATGATGGAGACGAACATGGTCGACCCGGCGGCGCCGAAGATCGGCGCGTCGTTGCCGAACGGATTCTTGGTGTCGTCGTCGAGGATGACCGGCATCAGCTTGCGCGCGAAGATGACGTCCATCGCGTCCTGCCCGACCCAGCCGATCTCGCCCGCGGTCGACATCGGCTTCAGGTCCTCGAACCTTCCGATGCGGCTCTCGAACTCCTCCTTGCTGGGAGTGTAGATCGAATTCGCCATCTCCCTCCTCCGTTCGTTGCCTCCGGCTTTCCCTATCATGGCGCGAGGGCGCCGGCTGGGGGAAGAAATTTGTGCACCTCACCGCATCCCTCTAGTGTGTGCCGCGCTATGGCAAGCGATCCGGACAGGGCGGCGCCCTCGGGCAAGCAGGACTTCGTCACGCGCGCGACGGAGACGCTGAGCACGATCTCCGCGTTCTGGATCCTGCTTCTGGCCGCGATCTTCCTCTACGACATCCTGGGGCGCGAGCTGTTCGACACGCCGTTCCTCGGCACGCACGAGATCGTCGGCAACTCGATCGTCGGCATCCTGTTCCTCGAACTGCCGTCGACCATCAAGCGCGGCGCGATGCTGCGCACCACCATCGTCTATTACGCGGTCAGCCG
>JAPPHW010000061.1 GCA_028820945.1 Defluviicoccus sp. | reverse complement strand
CACGCCGGTGAGCGCGCTCAGGAGGCAGCACATCTCCGCCCCCGACGCCGAGTCGCCGTCGATCCCGCCATAGCTTTGCTCGAAGGCGACCGACGCCGAGAAGGCGAGCGGATGGTCGGTCCTGAGCAGGTGACGCAGGAGCCCGCCCAGGATGTAGAAGCCCTTGGTGTGGATGGCGCCGGAAAGCTCCGCCTCGCGCTCGATATCGACCACGCCGGCGCTTCCCGGGCCGACGGTCGCGGTAATGCGTTGCGGAAAACCGTAGGTCAGCGGTCCCGCGGTGACCACGGCGAGCCCGTTGACCTGGCCGATCTCGGTTCCCGTCGTCCGGATGCCGATCCGGCCCTCGGCGATCATCTGGCGAAAGCGCCGCGCCGGCAGGTCGGCGCGCCGCCGTCCGCGCCCGATGGCTTCCCTGACATCGTCCCTTTCGACGGCCCGCCGGTTCGCCCTCTCCGCGAGGAACGCGGCTTCGCGGGCGATGTCGGCGAGGCGGCCGAAACGCGTCGTCAGACGGTCGCTCCGCCCCGCGATCCGCGCGCCGTGATCGACCAGCGCGACAACGGCCTCGCGCCGGAACGGCAGCAGGTCCTCGTCGCGGGCGATGCGGGCGATCACCCCGGCGTAGTACCTGACGCCCGTGCCGTCGCGGGGAATGGTCGACTCGAAATCGGCCAGCACCTTGAACAGCTGACCGAAATCGGGATCGGTGCCGTTGAGGATCTCGTACAGCCCACCGTCGCCGATCAGCACCACCTTGACGGCGATCGGGATGGGATCGGGCTTGAGGAAGGGTGCGCCGAAGGGCGAGGCAAGCTCCGCCGGCACGATCTCCAGCATGCCGGCCCTCAGGCTGCGTATCAGGACCTTCCACGCCCCGGGCTCCGCCAGCACGTCGCGCGCTTCGAGGATCAGGAATCCGCCGTCGGCATGCAGCAGCGAGCCCCCCTGGATCATCATGTGGTCGGCGTGCATCCCGCCCTCGGCCACGAACTCGCGCTCGATCTCGCCCAAGAGGTTCCTGAGCGTGGGTGCGTTCTCGATCACGATCGGGCAACCGGCGCCGGGGCGGTGTTCGAGGACGGGATTGACCCGGTACTTGCGGGTCGCCTTCTTGATCTGGTCGAGCGCACCGAGCCGCTGCACCAGGTCGGCGACCACGTCGGCGAGGAAGTCGCAGACCTCCGGGACGCCGAACTCGGACTCGATGGACTCGATGTAATAGCCGAGGAAACGGCGGGTCTCGGACTCGAGAAGTTCGCGCAGCTTCTCCCGGTGCTCCAGCCGCAGCCCGGCGATCCGGTGATTGATCTCCTCGAACCTGCGCGAGAACGAAGCGACGCGATCCCGGATGCGCTCGACTTCCTCGGCGTCGACGGTGCCCTGACTCCGCATGGTTTCGAGCTTTTCGACGGGGACCGGCTCGCCGTCCACGACGGGCAGGATGTCGGGCTGGACGCCGCCGGGTCCCTGCCGGGTGACAAGGGCAAGGCCGTTGGCGCGCAACTCCTCCTCGAACGGCGCGCCGAGCTCGCGCATCGACTGCTGCGCGTCTTGTTCGAGGGACGCGCGCCTGGCGCGCATGGATTCCGAGTTGAGGGTCTGGGCGAGCTCCTCTTCGACGAACTCGATCAGCCGGTCGACGCCGCGGCGGAAGGCGCGGCCGCGCCCGCGCGGAAGCGTAATCAGCCGGGGGCGGCTGGGCTGGGAGAAGTTGTGGACGTAGGCCCGGTCGTCGGCCAGAGGGCAGCTCGGGCTGATGTCTTCCAGCAGCTGGCGCACCAGCGTCATCCGTCCGGTGCCGGCGATCCCCCGGACGTAGATGTTCTGGCCCGGCGCGAAGACTTCCAGACCGTAGCGCAGCGCCTCGATCGCATCGTCCTGGCCGACCACGCCGGTGATCGGCTCGACCTCGTCGGTGGTCTCGAACGACGGCAGCATGTCGTCGCAGCACCAGCGGAGCGATCCCTGGCCGAGTCGGATGTCGGTCCGCAATTCAGCGGTCATGGCGCGTCTCCCTCACCACCGATTTGGGGACCGCGGCCCCGGATTTCATCGGGAAACGCGGTCAGACCGCGACGGTCTCGGGTGGGGCCCGCCGATCCTGCTCCGCCAGAAGCCGATCGAGGATGCGGCGCGCCTCGAGCCCTCCCGCATCCGCGTTGATGTCGACCAGCGGGCGACCGCCATCGCGGTCGAAGGCGCGCTGCTGGGCCTCGAGGAACGCCTTGTCCTCCATGAATGCCTCGTGGACCTGGTCGAAGAGGAGCCGCGTGACTTCCGGCTTGTCGATATCGAAATTGTGCGCGTCCGCCCAGAAATAGTGGATCGAGGTCCCGGTCTCGGGCGTGAGCGCGTTCAGGCTCTTGCGCTCGAAGCCCTTGGAACGGTCCCCCTGGCGTGCGCCGCTCCCGGTCGGCGCGCCGCCGAGATCGAGCTTGACGAAACAGGGCGGCGAGAAATCGATGATCTGCCAGCGGTCTATGTTGGCGCCGAAATCGACCAGCTTTC
>JAPPHW010000387.1 GCA_028820945.1 Defluviicoccus sp. | reverse complement strand
GCGCGGTCGCCGACCGCATCGCCAGGGAACGCCTCGCCGACCCCGCCCGCCGCGCCTGGTGAGGCGGCCCTTCGATACGGCGCTGTCGCGCCTACTCAGGGTGAGGAAGAGTCGAACATGTCCTCTCATCCCGAGTAGGCGCGCCAGCGCCGTATCGAGGGACGCGCCCTAATAGTCTCCCCAGGCGCGCTGCACCGCGGGCCGCGCCTCGATCGCGTCGTGCCAGCGTTTGACGTTGGGGTAGTCGTCGAGCCCGACGTCGCGAACCCCGTGGATGTGCACGTCGGGGTAGGACGAGATGTCGGCGATCGAATAGTCGCCGGCGAAATATTCGTTGTCCGCCAGATGCCGGTCGAAGATCGACAGGAGGTCGCGCAGCACGGTCTCGTAATGCGCCTTGGCCGGCGGCACGTCCGAGCCGAAGCGGTGGAAGAACAGTCCGAACTGCTGGGCGAGCGGGGTGAAGGTGGAGGTGCCGAAGAAGAACCACTGATCGACCGCCGGGTCGTCGGGGTAGAGCGCGCCGCCCGCCTTCCGCGCGAGGTATTTGAGGATCGCGCCCGATTCGCAGAGCGTGACCTCGCGCCCGCCAGGACCGTCCGGATCGACGATCGCCGGGATCTTGTGGCCCGGGCTGATCTTCATGAATTCCGGGTCGAACTGGGCCTTCTCGCGCAGGTTTATCGGCACGACCCTGTAGTCGAGGCCGGTCTCCTCGACCGCCTGCCGCGCCTTGTAGCCGTTGTCGGTGGTCCAGAAATAGAGATCGATCACCGCGTCCTCCCCGGTTGCCTCCCCTGAGTGTATCGGACCGCCGCGGCATCGCCTATCATCCCGGCGTCGCCCCCGGGGCAGGGACATGACCGCAGGACCCAACGCGCAGGAGGCCGCCCGCCGGCAGCGTTACGAGGACGTCGCGGCGATCGGCGTGATGCCGGAGTCCGACCCGGCGGCACCCCTTCCGTCCCGACATCTCCATCACCTCGTGGCGCGAGCCGGTCGAAACCGGCGCGCGAAAACCGCGGACGCGAGCCGAGGCCGCGGAGCGGGCGGGTGAATCGGACCCCGCCGCAACCGACAACTGTCCGAACCAGGTCAAGGAGGAAAACCATGGCAACCGGATTTTGGCGATCGGCTTCCACGGGCACGGCGGCGCTCGCCCTGGCGCTCGTCGCGTTCACCCTGCCGATCGGCCCCTCGGCCGCCCAGCAGTTCACGATGAAGATCGGCACCGCGACGATCAACGACATCCAGCACGAATGGATGAAGCGGTTTCAGGCCCGCCTGCACGCCAAGGCGGGGGATCGCGTCAAGATCCAGCTCTTCCCGTCGAGCCAGCTCGGCAAAATCCCGCGCATGATCGAAGGCATGCAGCTCGGCACGATCGAATCCTTCGTCACCCCGTCGGTCTTCCTCGTCGGCGTCGACCAAAGGAACCAGGTGCCCTGGGCGTCGGGCATCTTCAAGTCGACCGAGCACTGCTGGCGGACGGTCAGCGACGACGGATTCCGCGATTACTGGTTCCATCTGATGGACCACAAGGGAATCACCGCCATCAGCATCATGTGCTCCGCCGATCAGGCATTTCTCACCAAGAAGGACATTCGTCGCCTGGACGATTTCAAGAACCTGAAGATCCGGGTGCTGGCCAGCGAGCTCGAGATCAAGCCGCTGCAGGCGGTCGGCATTCACCCGACCCCGATGGCGTTCAGCGAGGTCCTGCCGTCGCTGCAGCGCAACGTGATCGACGGGCTGAGCTCGATCCCGATCCTGTTCTACAACATGAAAATGCATAACGCGGCCAAGCACATCACCCTGACGGGCCTGTTCAAGGCGAATGTCCCGGTCTACGTCTCCAAGGTCTGGTGGGACAAGCTGCCGGCCGATCTGCGCGCCCTGATGATGAAGGAATCCCGGGAGGTCGAGGCCGAGCTCGTCGCCTGGAACACCGAGGCGAACCGGGTCGTCATGGACAGCTGGAAAAAGGCCGGCGGCACGATCCGCAGCCTGCCGGCGGAAGACCAGGCAAGGCTGCTCGCCACCGTCAAGCCGATCGTGGCGCAGGTGATGGCCAAGACGCCGGCGGTGAACGAGACCTTCCGGAAGGTCATGGAGTTCGCGAAGGCAAACGAGTAGCGCGCGTAGCGGGAAGGATCGACGCCGGCGGCTCCAGGGCCGCCGGACGCCGCCGTGCCGGACGACCTCAGAGCCCGCCTCGAAGCAGAGCTCGCCAAGCCGCCTTTCCACCGCTGGCTTCGCCCGGCGATCGAATCGGTCGAGGCGGAAGCGGACGCGCTCACGGTGCGGATCCCCGCCCGGCCCGAATTCGCCCGCATCCCGGGCGAGCCCGGCTTTCACGGCGCCATCGTGGCGGGCGCGGTCGACATCGCCGCCCATGCCGCGATCGTCATCAGAACGCGCGGCCCGACACCTACCGTCGACCTCCGGGTGGACTATCTGCGGGCGTCCACGGGCGCCGACCTGCTGGCCCGCGCCGAGATCGTCCGCGCCGGGCGCAGCCTCGGCA
>JAPPHW010000025.1 GCA_028820945.1 Defluviicoccus sp. | reverse complement strand
CTCAACGTCATGGTGAACGATTAGGGCGTGCCGACCCCCACACCCGCCTGACGACATCCATTACCAGGGAGAGCTTGGCCGCCTGCTCGACCGCGCTTAGCCCCGTGCCGCCGATGTCGCCCGCGAATCCGCATTGCGGCGAGAGGCAGAGGCGCTCCACGGGGACGTAGCGGCCGGCCTCCTCGATCCGGCGTTCGAGCTCGCCCGCGTCCTCCAACGCCGGAACCTTGGTCGAGACCAAGCCGAGCACGACGACCTTGTCGTCCGGCACTTCGGCCAGCGGCTCGAACCCGCCGGCACGCGGCGAATCGTATTCCAGGAAGTAGAACCGGATCGGCAGGTCGCGAAACAGCCGCGCCGCCACGTCGTCGTAACCGCCCTCGGCCTGCCAGGCGCCTGCCTTGTTGCCGCGGCAGAGATGGAGGCCGAGCGCGATGTCGCCGGGCGTGCGCTCCGCGACCTCGCGAATCACTTCGACATAGAGGTCGAGCAGGTCGCGCCAGTCGTCGCCCCGCGCCTCCAGCCCGCGGCGGATCTTGGGATCTCCGAATTTGGCGATCGAGGTCTCGTCGAGCTGGATGTAACGGCAGCCAGCCGCGTGCAGCGCGGCGATCTCCTTCTCGTAGGCGTCGATCGTGTCGGCCCAGAAGGCGTCGAGGTCGGGATAGGCCGCGCGGTCGATATTGTCGCGCCCGGCGCGGAAATGGATGTGGCACGGGCCCGGCAGCGTCATCTTGGGCACACACTCCTCGGGCGCGACCGATGCGAGGTACGCGAAATCGTCGACATTGGCCGGGCCTTCCCAGACCAACCGGTCCTCGACGACCGAGACGTTGGCGCCGGACGTCTCGCCCGCCCGGTTGGTATAGCGCCAGTTGGGATCGTCGCTGCGCGCGGTACTGAGGCCCCCGAAGACCGCGACGCCGAAACTGTCGGTGTAGCTGTGGCGGCGGAACTCCCCGTCGGAGACGGAGCGGAACCCGAGCGCGGCCTGCGCGGCGACGGATTTCGCGATCTCCGAGTCCTCGACCGCGCGCAACGCGGCGGCGTCGATCCGCCCGGCCTCGCAATCCTCCCGCGCGGCAAGCACCGCCGGGGGCCGGATCAGACTCCCGATATGCTCGGCGCGGAACGGCGGGTCGGTGGGAAACGCCATGGCGGGGTCCTCGCTGTGTCCGATCTCGATCATGCCCGAATTGGTGACATTCACACAGGCCCCGCGTTGCGCCACATTGGGGCGTCGCGGCGCGGAGGAGGCGAGGCATGTCGAGGGAAACGACGATCGAGCGGCTCGATGCCGAGGTGGAGGATTTCGTCGGGCGCTGCCTGATCTTTCCCGAGGACGCCTGGACTCCCAACCGCTGCCGCGCCTGGGTGCTGCAGCACCGGTTGAACTCGCGCCAGCGCAACTCGGTGCTCAAGCTCAAGACCGCGACCAACTGCCCGATCTGGGAGATCAAGCTCGACATCATCCACGCCTGTTCCCAGGAGATCGTCGCCGACCACGAGTTCGGCGGCGGCGAGCCGCACTGGCGGATCCTGGAGGATCTCGGCGTGCGCATCGGCATGGACCGCGACGAGATCCAGGCGGCCAAACCGACGCCGACCACCCAGCTCTGCTGGGACGCCTGGATGGGGCTGATGGCGAACTGCCACTGGCTGCTGGGGCTGATCGCCAATACCTGCTCGGAGCGGGTCAACGTGCCGGGCTACGGGGTGGGTGAGGCGCGCGAAAAGGGCTGGAACGCGATGGTGGGCGAGCGCTGGCGGGAAATCTGGGACCTGAGCGAAGACGACGTGCGCTTCTTCACCCTCCACACCGAGGCCGACCTCGAGCATTCGGACCTCGGCTGGAACACAGTCGCCGAGTACGCCGAGAAACTCAATCTGGAGGACGACGTGGTGGAGGCCTGCCGCCGCAATCTCGTGGTGTGGGAGACCTATTTCAACGGCATCTGCCATCTCGGCGACGCGATGGACGCGGAGGGGCGATAGGGATGCGGCTCGCTCTGATCGGCTACGGCGCGATCGGGCAGGCGATCGTCGCACGGCTGCGCGAACTCGGCGAGATCGACCTGCTCGACGGAATCCTGGCGCGCTCCCGGCCCGAGTCCGATCCCGGCGTGCCCGTACGGTACGACGCGGAAGCGATGCTCGCCGCCGAACCCGACATCGTGATCGAGGCGGCGGGGCACGAGGCGCTGCGCGCGATCGGCCCGGCGGTGGTCGCCTCGGGCGCGGACCTGATCGTCGCCGCCGTGGGCGCGCTCGCGGACGACGAGTTCGCGGGAGAGCTCAAGGAGGCCGCGCGCGACGGGGCCAGGGTCATCGTGCCACCCGGCGCGGTGGCGGGGCTCGACGGGCTGGTCGCGGCGCGCACCGCCGGCCTGGAGCGCGTCACCTACTCGTCCTACAAGCCGCCGCACGCCTGGCGCGGCACGCGGGCGGAGCGGGCCGTCGACCTCGACCACGCGGAGGAGGAAATCGTCTTCTTCACCGGCAGCGCGCGCGAGGCGGCGCTGCACTA
>JAPPHW010000365.1 GCA_028820945.1 Defluviicoccus sp. | reverse complement strand
TGCTGGAGGACGCCGACTCCGTCAAGCGCCGCATCGACGAGGCCGCCCGCCACGCCCCGCTGGAGCGCCTCGCCATCGGCCCCCAGTGCGGCTTCTCGTCCGCCGGCGGCGGCGGCCAGCCGATCGATTCCGACGCCACCAGGCGCAAGCTCGAGCTCGTCCTCCGCATCGCCCGCGAAATCTGGGGCACCGCCTGACCCCCTCTGCGTCCCTCGCCGCCCCGCCCGAGAAAATCCCCCCACCCCCTTCCCCTCGCGCTCGCATGATGATACTGATAATTAATTACATCCTGGGACCGAGGTTTGGGCGGTGCTGGAGCTTGACGGTCTGAGTGTCGCGTTCGGGGCGAAGCGGGCGGTGCGCGGGCTCTCGTTCGGGGTCGCCGAGGGGGAGCTGGTGTGCCTGCTCGGGCCGTCGGGCTGCGGCAAGACGACGACGCTGCGCGCGATCGCCGGGCTGGAGCGGCCGGAGCGGGGGCGGATCGCGGTGGCCGGGCGGGTGCTCGCCGACGCTGACGGATCGGTGCCGGCGCCGGAGCGCGGCATCGGGTTCCTGTTCCAGGACTTCGCGCTGTTCCCGCACCTCACGGTGGCGGAGAACGTCGCATACGGGATGACCCGCCGGCAGAAGGCGGCCGACGCGGGGCGGGTGGAATCGCTGCTCGACCGGATCCGCCTGAGACACCGCGCGGACGCCTACCCCCACATGCTGTCGGGCGGCGAGCAGCAGCGGGTGGCGCTGGTCCGCGCGCTCGCATCCCGCCCCCGCGTGGTGCTGCTGGACGAGCCGTTCTCGAGCCTCGACGCCTCGCTCCGCGCCGGGCTCAGGGAGGAGACGATCCGCATCCTCAAGGACGCCGGCGTCACCGTGCTGATGGTCACCCACGACCCCGAGGAGGCGCTGGTCTCGGCCGACCGGATCGTGCTGATGCGCGACGGCAGGACGGTTCAGACCGGCACGCCGGACGATCTCTACTCGAAGCCGGTCGACGCCTTCACGGCCGCGTTCTTCGGCGCGGTCAACCGGCTTCCCGGCACGGTCGAGGACGGGCGGATCGCGACCGGCCTCGGCGCGCTGCCCAACCCCGGCCTCCCGGACGGCGCCCCGGTCGAGGTGCTGATCCGCCCGGACGGGCTCACCCTCGCGGCGGACGGGCCGGGCGCCACGATGCAGGTCTGCAGCGTCCACTTCGCCGGCGCGTCGAGCCTGGTCCGCCTCGGCCCCGAGCACGGCGCGCCGGGGCACGAGCATCTCCACGCGCGCCTCCCCGGCCTGGTCCGTCACGGCGTGGGCGAGCCGGTGCGCGTGAGCATCGACCGCGACCGGGCGTTCGTGTTCGGCGCCCCGTCCTAGCGCCGCTGCGAGGCGTTCATCCAGATCACCGGGCCGAGCCCGGCGGCCACGATGGCGAGCGCGGCGAGGGCCGACTGCTCCAGGAGTTCGTCGGTCGCGAACTGGTAGACGTAGGTCGCGAGCGTCTCGAAATCGAACGGGCGCAGGAGCAGCGTCATCGGCAGCTCCTTCATCACGTCGACGAACACCAGCAGCCCGCCCGCCAGCAGCGACTTCCTGAGCAGCGGCGGGGCGAGCGTCGCCATGCTGCGTGAGAACCCCCGGCCGAGCACGTAGCTCGCGCTCATGATGTTGGGCGAGAGCCGCTTGACGCCGGCCACCGTCGCGCCGTGGCCGATCGCCTGGAAGCGCACCACGTAGCCCGCGACCAGCAGCGCCGCTCCGCCGATCAGCAGCCCGTCGAAGCCCGTGCCCAGCACGCGCTCGACGAACGCCTCGGCCCCCGAATCGACCGCGCCCGCGAACACCACCACCCCGATCGCCAGCACCGTGCCCGGGAACGCGTAACCCATCGCCGAGACCGCGGTCAGAACGCGCAACGCCGGGTGGCGCTTGTAGGAAACGGTCAGCACGGTCGCCAGCGCGATCGCCATCACGATCGCCGCTGCCGCGAATGAGACCGAGACCGAGTTGATCGCGGCGGACGCCAAAACGCCGTAATCGGTCGACGACAGGCCGGCGAGCACGAACCCGGCGAGCACGCCGACCGGCACGACGAACCCCACGATCAGCGGCACCGCGCAGAGCGCCGCGCAGCCCGCCGCCTTCCAGCCGGTGAGCCGCGCCGGCGGCAGCCCGCCGCTCGGCCGGCCGGGGTCGAAGAAGCGTTGCTGGCCGCGCGCGCGCTGCTCGACATAGAGGAGGCCGAGGATGAACACGAAGGCGACGCCCGCGATCTGCGCCGCCGCCGTCAGGTTGTTCATCCCGAGCCAGACGTTGAAGATGCCGAGCGTCAGCGTCTCGACCGCGAAATACTCCACCGTCCCGAAATCCGACACCGTCTCCATCAGCACCAGCGCGAGCCCCGCCACGATCGCCGGGCGCGCCAGCGGGATGCCGACCGAGAACGCGATGCTGCGGTCGTGCAGCGCCGCGACCTCGTAGTAGGAGGCCGGCGTCAGCCGGAACGCGGTCCGCGCCATCAGGTAGACATAGGGGTAGAGCACCGAGCCCATCA
>JAPPHW010000437.1 GCA_028820945.1 Defluviicoccus sp. | reverse complement strand
GCGAGGCGGACGAGGCGCTGTTCGACCTCTACGACGCCCAGCGCCGCCCGATCGCCGTCGAGTACGTCCAGGCCGCGACGCTGCGCAACAAGGCGCTGCTGGAGGAAAAGGACCCGGCGGTGCGCGAGAAACGGCTCGACGACCTCAGCCGCCAGGCCGAGGACCCCGTGAAGGCCCGAGAGTTCCTGCTGCGCTCCTCGATGATCGCGGCGCTGCGAAGGGCCGAATCGGTCGGTTGAGGCGCTACTCGGCGGCGACCGCCGTTTCCAGACCCTGATAATTGCCGTCGTCCAGCGCGCGGATGCCCGGCATCACCTTTTCCGCGAACAGGTCGATATTCTTCCGGGTGAGGTCGGCCGGGAGCGTCGCGAACTGCATCATGCCGACGAAGTTCTGGAAGCCGGTCAGCCGGTGCGCCTCGGCGATCCGCGTCAACACCGTCTCCGGGCTGCCGCAGAGGAAGGTGCCGACCTCGATGAGCTGCTCGATCGTGGGGCCCTGGCCGCCGCGCAGCTGGCGCTTGTGCTTCAAGACGCCCTTGAGCGACGAATGGCTGAGATAGCCCGGCGGAAAGTGCATCTCCATCGGCATGTTGAGGAACTTCGAGAAGAAGGTCTCGATATGCGGCCTCGCCTCTTCTATCGCCCGCTCGTCGGTTTCGGCCACATAGGTCGGCGCGGCCCAGCCGATCTGGCTCGACGCGGCGGCATATCCGTGCGTCCGCCTCGCCACGTCGCGGTACAGGTTGAGGTAGCGCGCGACCGAGGCGAAGGGGCTGTAGGTCTGGAGATAGACGTAGCGCCGGTCGGGGTGCGAGGCCCATTCGATGGTCTCGGTCGAGCCCTGCGACGGGCACCAGATCGGCGGGTGCGGCTGCTGATAGGGACGCGGCCAGAGATTGACGTATTCGAAGTGGTAGTGCCTGCCCTCGAAGGCGAACGGCCCCTCCTCGGTCCAGGCGCGCACCACGAGTTCATGCGCCTCCTGGTGGCGTGACAGCGACTGCGTCGGGTTGCCGCCCATCGAGTAGTACTCGGCGCCGATGCCGCGCACGAAGCCCGAGATCAGCCTGCCCTCGGTGATGCAGTCGATCATCGCGTGCTCTTCCGCCAGCGTCAGCGGGTGCTCGCGGAGGCAGAAGGCGTTTCCGAGGATCGCGATCCTGGCCTTCGAGGTACGGCGGGCCAGCGCGGCGGCCATCACCACCGGGGACGGCATCAACCCGTAGGCGTTCTGGTGGTGCTCGTTGACGCAGAGCCCGTCGAACCCCGCCTGCTCGCAATATTCGAGCTCGTCGAGATAGCGGTTGTAGAGCGCGTGCCCCTTCTCGGGATCGAACAGCTTGTTGGGGAGCACCACCCATGCAGCCTTGTGCTTGGCCCGCTCCTCCATGTCGAGGTCGCCATAGGGCATCAGGTGAAACGAGAAAACCTGCATGTACTCTTCCTTTTACAAGGTATGTCGGCTCACGCCGCCTTCGCCAACGGCGCACGCTGTCCGGCCTGTTCCATCAGGGGCATGACCTCGTCGATCCATTGGGCGAGCTCGGTCTTGTAGTCGACCCAGGACATCAGCACGCCGTCGATGCCGATCTCGATCAGCTTGTCGATCTCGGCGACGATGGTCTCCGGCGTGCCGACCAGCGGGTAGCCGCCATGGCCGGCGATGAAGTGGAAGCGGAACTCGTCGAGCACCTTGGGATCCAGGGTCTTGGACTGCATGCCGAAGATGTCGAGCAGGTTGTTCACCGCCTCGTAGTCGCCCTTCCGGCGCACGTAGTAGTCGAGATAGTCCGCGGCCTCGGCGTCGGTGTCGCGGCAGACGACATAGACGTGGATCCAGCTCTGAACCTCGCGCCCGGCCTCGCGCGCCATCGCCTTGAGGCTGGCGATCTGCGCCTTGCCGGCCTCGGCCTCGTGCTCCTTGAGGATGACGAAGTTCATGTCGGCCTGGGTGGCGGCGAAACGCTGGCCTGCCGGCGAGCCGCCGGCGTTCATGACGGGCAGGACCGGCTGGACCGGCTTGGGCTCGCTCCAGACGTTCTTCGCCTTGAACCAGCGGCCCTCGAAGTCGAACTCGCCCTCCCGGGTCCAGATCCGTCTCGCGAAGTCGAGCCACTCGGCCGCGTATTCGTAGCGTACGTCGTGCTCGCGCCACTCGGCGCCGAACATCTCGAACTCGTTCTTGAACCAGCCGCAGACCACGTTGAGGCCGAACCGGCCGCCCGAGATGTGGTCGATGGTGGCGCATTGCTTGGCGGCGGCGACCGGATGGACCAGGGGCACGTGCGAAGTGGAAAAGACGCAGCTGTAATCGGTGACCGCCGCGACCGCCGAGGCCCAGGTGTAGGTCTCGAAGGTCCGGTTGTTGAAGTTCGTCGGCCCTCCGTAGCCCTTCCAGCGCGCGACCGGCAGCAGCACCTCCAGCCCCGCCCGGTCCGCCATTACCGCGACCTCGCGCGTGTCCGGCCAGGTCATTTCCCAGGTGTTCTCGGCGGTGGTGATGGTCGAGCCGTGGCTGCAGTTCATCGCG
>JAPPHW010000083.1:1119-2537 GCA_028820945.1 Defluviicoccus sp. | reverse complement strand
CCGTCGATCTGTCCGGCATCACGCCGCTGACGGCCGCCTGAATACGAACCGGCGGCTCGCGGAGCGACGATCGCGGCAACGGATCGCTTGACGCGCCTCCGGTCTCCGTCCACCGTACGGCGCGGCTGGGGTGTCCGGCGCGATGCGGCCGGGCTGAGAGCACACCCACGGAACCTGATCTGGATCATGCCAGCGAAGGGAGCAACCGTCTCAAGGCTCGATCTGGACGCGGCGCTCGCCGGGCTGCGGCGCCTGGACGGATTCGCCGGCACCGCGCGGGACGCGCTGGAGCCGATGGCGGTCAAGGGCCTGTTTCACGACCATGTGCGGGTCGCCGGCACGCCGTGGCTGCTGCGCCTGCCGCGCGCGAGCCAGTTCGAGCTCGGTCCCGCCGACAATCTCGATTACCAGGAGGCGTGCTTCGCACACGCCGCGCCGAGCGGCGCCACGCCGGCGCTCCGGGGCCGGATCGAGCCGCGGCCGGGGCTCCCTTGGGGCGGTCTGGTGGTGGCGGCGGTGGACGGCGGGCCGGCGCGCCTGCCGGACGACCTCGCCGCGATGGCCGTCTGCCTTGCCGGGATTCACGCCCTCCCCCTGCCGCCCGACGAGGCGCGGCTTCCGCTCGCCGTCCACGCCGATCCGATCGCCGGCATTCTCGGCTTCATCGAGCCCCAGGCGCTCTATTTCGACCGCGCGGGGATGGCGCCCTCCGCGCGCGCCCAGATTGCCGAGGAGCTCGCCTGGGCGCGGGGCTTTGCCGCGCGGCGCGCCGGCGCGCCCCAGCCCCTGACGCTCTGCGCCACCGACACCCATCCCGGCAACTTTCTGATCGAGAGAGGGGACGGCGGGACCCGCGCGGTCTTCGTCGATCTCGAGAAAGCGCTCTACGGCTCGCCCGCCATCGACGTGGCGCATTCCACCCTCTACACCTCGACGATGTGGGATGCCGATTGCGCCGCCGCGCTCTCGCGCGACGACGTGCGCGGCTTCTACGCCGCTTGGCTCGGCGCGATTCCCCCCGGGCTCGCCGGGGCGCTGAGACCGTGGCTGATGCCGATGCGGCGCCTGACCTGGCTCCGCACCATGACCTGGTTCGCCAAGTGGCGGGTCGAGGCGGAAGCCCGAAACCGCGGCGCGGAGGGCGGGGCCGAGAGCGTCTGGTGGCGGGCCGCCGCGGCGGCGCCCGGCCTGGTCGCCGACATCGCGCAACGCATCGACGGGTTCTTCCGCCCCGACACCGTCGCCCGGGTGCGGGAGGAATGGCTGGGCTCGGGGGCGATAGATTTCGCGGCGTGATATTTCGGTCTTGGGTAGCGTCCCTCGATACGGCGCTGGCGCGCCTGCTCACCGGCTGGGGGGGGTGGGGGCCCCCCCCCCCCCCCCCCAGATATACGCGCCCCCGCCGGAAAACCCTGAGG
>JAPPHW010000083.1:0-1109 GCA_028820945.1 Defluviicoccus sp. | reverse complement strand
CCCCCCCCGAACCCTCACCCTGAGTAGGCGCGACAGCGCCGTATCGAAGGGCGGGCCTCAGGCGAGGATGACCGCCCCGGTTTCCGCCATGGCCGCGATCTCGTCCTTGCCGTAACCGTATTCCCGGAGTATTTCGACGCTGTGCTCTCCCAGCACCGGGGCGCCGCGCCGCACGTTCGCGGGCGTCGAGCCGAGCTTGATGGGCGGGCCGAGGGTGCGGACGGGCCCGAGGCGGCTGTGCTCGACGTCCATGATCATGTCGCGCGCGACGGTCTGCGGGTCCTCCGTCATCTGCGCGATGTCGAGCACCGGACCCGCCGGCACGCCGAGTTCCTCCAGCGTCGCGAGCAGGCTGTCGGAACCGTGTGCCTTGAACAGCGGCGCCAGTTCTTCGTTTAACTCCGCCAGGTTGTTCATCCGGTCGTCGTTGGTGACGAAGCGCGGATCCTCGGTGAGTTCGGACGCGCCCAGAGCCTCGGCGAGCCTCGGCCAATTGGCGTTATTGCCCGCGCCGACCGTGATCCAGCCGTCGGCGGTCTCGTAGGCCTGGTATGGCGCGGCCAGCGGATGCGCGGAGCCCAGCGGGGGCGGGGATTCGCCGGTGGCGAGGAACATCGCGGTCTGGTGGAAGGTTGCCGAAATCGCCGCCTCGAAGAGCGAGGTTTCGAGATACTGGCCCTCGCCGGTCTTCAGGCGGTGGGCGTAAGCCGAGACGATGCCGAGCGCGGCCAGGATTCCGGCCGAGAAATCGGCGATGGGCGAGCCCACCTTGACCGGCGGCCGGCCCGGCTCCTCGCCGGTGATGCTCATCAGACCCGACATGGCCTGGGCGACAAGGTCGTAGCCGCCGCGACCGGCATAGGGTCCGGTCCGCCCGAATCCGGAAATCGTCGCGTAGACCAGCGCCGGGTTCTCCGCCTTGAGGTCGTCGTATCCGAGCCCCATGCGTTCCATGGCCCCCGGACGGTAGTTCTCGATCAGGACATCGGCGTTTCGCACCAGCCTGAGGAACGCCTCCTTCGCCGAGTCCTGCTTGAGGTCGAGCGCGATCGCCCGCTTGTTCCGGTTGAGCATCATGAAGGCGGCCGATTCGCCCTCGATGGAAGGCG
>JAPPHW010000090.1 GCA_028820945.1 Defluviicoccus sp. | reverse complement strand
GGTCTCGGACAAGATCCGCCCGACCCTGGTCGAGGCGGTCGGGCGCCACGGCGCCGATACCGGCTGGCAGGTGACGGTCCATTCCCGCGCCGGGCGAACGATCGTCAACGTGCCGCTCGGCGGCGGGCGGTTCGAGCAATACGCGATGGACACGAGGACCGGCGCCTGGGCGCGCTGGATCGGGATCGACGCCCATTGCTGGGGCCTGTTCGACGAGAACGTCCATTTCGGCGCGGCCGCGGGGACGGTCCACCGGATGACCGGGACCACCGACGCGGGCGCGGCGATCGAGGGCGATGTGCAGACCGCGTTCCACGCCTTCGGGCGGCGCGGCGCGCTCAAGCGCTGCATCTGCCTCCGCCCGGTGCTGCGCGGCCGGTCGGAGGCGCGGATCGGGCTCGCCGCGGCGGCCGATTTCAGGAGCGTCGAGGCCGCGCCCGCGTTCGCCGGGTTCGGCCCGACGACCGCCGGCTGGGACGAGGCGGACACGCCGTGGGAGGCCTGGGACGACCTCGTGTGGGAGGGCGGCGGAGAGACCACCATCGCCGAATGGCGCGCCGCCGACGGGCTCGGCTACACGCTCTCGGCCCGGCTCGCCTCGTCGACCACCGACGAACTCGAATGGGAAACGCTGAGCTACCAGCTCGAAACGGGACGGGGACTCATCTGATGACCGCACTGACCGGCAAGAAGCCGAAGGACACCTACCGCGACCTGCTGCAGGTCTCGAACGCCAACCGGGGGATCGACGATTCGCTCCGCCCGGTGGAGGACGGCGAGGGCACGCCGAGCGCGCTCAGCCTGTCCGCCTCCCGGGTCTCGGTGGGCGGCAACGCGCTGGTGCTCGACCGCGACGGCGACACCGCGATCGCCGCCGGCACCGACGACCGGATCGATATCGCGATAGGCGGCGCCGACCGGCTGTCGCTCGGCCCGGACGCGATCGACATCAAGCTCGGCGGGGCGGAGGATTTCCGCTTCGCCGAGGACGCGTTCGAGGTGCTGGCGGGCTCGACGCTGACGGTGAAGGCGGGCGCGGCGCTCGCCGTCGAGAGAAACGCCGCGCTTGCCGGCGTGCCGATCGTGCCCACCGGGATGGTGGCTCCCTTCGCCGGAGCGGCCGCGCCCGAGGGCTGGCTGTTGTGCGACGGGCGGGAGGTCTCGCGGACCGAATTCGCCGCGCTCTTCGCCGTCGTCGGCACGGTCTACGGCGCGGGCGACGGGGCGGCCACCTTCGCGCTGCCCGATTTGCGGGGCCGGACGGCCGCCGGGCCGGACGACATGGGGGGCAGCGCCGCCGGCCGCCTGACCGGGCGTGTGGGCGGCGTCGACGGGACCGCGCTGGGCGCCGCCGGCGGCGCCGAGACCCATGCGCTCGGCGAAACCGAAATCGCCGAGCACAGCCACGGCGCGGGCTCCTACGAGGGGCGGGCGAACGGGACCACGGCAAGCGCGGGAGCCCACACCCACAACCTGTCGCGGCGCGCCGGCTCGGGAACCGCCAACTCGGCGACCTACCGGCTCACGGAGAGCGGCGGCGGGGGCAATTCCAGGGACGCGACCGCGAGCGCGGGCGCCCACACGCACGCCTTCTCGGCCGATGTCGCGCTGACCGGCCGGTCGGCCGCGGCCGGCGGCGGAAACCCGCACAACAACGTCCAGCCGACGCTGGTCCTCAACTACATCGTCAAGACGTAGGCGGGCCCCCCTCACCCTGACCCTCTCCCCCACGGGGGAGAGGGGACGCTGTTGCCGACTCCTCGGCTCATCTTCTCCCCTCCCGCTTGCGGGAGGGGCCGGGGGAGGGCCGGACGCCACCCCCACATCGAACCGAAGACAAGGAGAACGACATGGCCATAGCGCAGTACAGGATCCTCGACGTCACCGACGACGGGTTCCTCACAGTGAAGTGGGCGAGCGCGGACGGACCGACGGTGACCTATCCGGTCCCGTTCGACGACCGCGGCAACCCGCTCGCCGGGCCGGCGCTGGAGGACTGGCTCGCCGCCCAGTGGGAAGCCGACATCGAGGAGCGGGTCGACCGGAGCAAATCCTTCGCGACGTTGCGCGCCGCCAGGCGCCCGGCGTTCAAGAGCATCCAGGACAAGGTCGACGCCAGACGACGCCAGAGCGTGGGCGGGGGCAATTCGTGACCGTCTCGCTCGCGCTCGGCCGCGACACGGAGATCGCGCGCTGGGTCGGAGAACGGATCGGGATCGACGATTTCGGCCCCTGCGCCGCCATCGGCGTGGTGGACGACGGCATCCCGGTCGCCGGGATCGTCTATTCGGGCTGGCGCGAGAAACCCGGCGCGCTGGAGATGTCGATCGCCTCCTCCTCGCCGCGCTGGTGCACCCGGTGGGTGCTCGAAGCGGCGTTCCGCTACCCGTTCGAACAGCTCGGCGCGCGCCGCGCGCAGGCCACGATCCGGCGCGGCAACCGGACCGCCAGGCGGTTCGTCGAACGGCTGGGCTTCCGCTACGAGGGCATGGCGCGGGAAGCCTGGCCGACCGGAGAGGACGCCGCCCTCTATTCGATGCTGCGGCGCGAATGCCGCTGGACAGGAGACAGACATGGGAAAGAAAGCCCCC
>JAPPHW010000441.1 GCA_028820945.1 Defluviicoccus sp. | reverse complement strand
CCGACCGCCGCCATCACCTGGCCCGGCGTGCAGAAGCCGCATTGCGGTCCGAGCTCGTCGATGAACGCCTGCTGAACCGGATGGAGCGTGCCGTCCGGCGCCGCGACGCCTTCGACGGTTGTGATTTTCGCCCCCCGCGCCTGGTGGGTCAGCGTCGAGCAGGAATAGATCGGGACGTCGTCGGCGAGAACGGTGCAGGCGCCGCACTCGGCGCGGTTGCAGCCGATCTTGGTGCCCGTAAGGCCGAGACGGTAGCGGATCGTCTGGGCCAGCGTCTCGCTGGGCGGCACGTCGACGCGCCGCGTCTTGCCGTTGACGTTCAGCGAGATCAGGCGCTCGACGCCGCGCACCGCCGCGCGCGCCTCGCCCGACTGCACGGTGAACATATAGGCGGACGCCG
This sequence comes from Defluviicoccus sp., assembly GCA_028820945.1. The sequence goes on along the minus strand of JAPPHW010000441.1, from coordinate 2,199 downwards.
AAACGGCGACGCCCGAGCAGACGACGCCGCGCAGGAACGCGCGGCGCGTGGTGCCGGCCGCGCGCCAATCCGCCTCCGGCGGTTCGGCGAGTTCGCCGGCGACTTCGGGCGTCGCCGGCACCCATTCGAAGTCGTTCGCCGGATCCGGGGGGAATTCGAAGGCTTCGAGCCCCAGCGCCTCGTCGTGACGGTTCTCGGTCATGACGTCTCCTTCATCGAGAGCCCGCTCCCGCGCCACTGGCGGGTCGGGTGTCCGTGAGAAATCGTAACGCTGGCGGGCCGTCGCCGCCAAGCGAATTCGTACCGCCGGGCGAGAAATGCGCGGACGGGTGCCGGAATCCCCTCACGGCGGGACAGGCAACCGCGCCGCCCTACTGCCTTGGCAACCGATAAAACGCCCAATAAAGAACATAATAAGAACAAAATTGAGACAAACTATCAGGGCACCGTCGGTCGCTACGGTGCCCACGCTGTCTTTGCGCTGTAAATTTCGTGCGTTAAGGCGCCTTTCTTATTTCGTTTGCCAATAAAGTTCCGCATTAAGTGTTGCCATTCTTCCCATTGACGCCCATCATAACCCATGTTAAGGCAGTCAGTCCCATTTCTGCCGGGGTCCGGCAGGTCGAGCGTGGGGCGCCGGTCGTGATCGGCACGACGGCAGCGTCGAGGGCTTGGAGGGAAGCGTTTGACCGCGTTTCTGTCGACATACGAGAACAAGGTCGACCGGAAAAAACGCGTCTCGGTTCCGGCGCCCTTCCGCGCGGTGCTCGCGGGATCGAGCTTCGCGGGACTGGTCGTCTATCGCTCCTTGCGCCAGCCCGCGATCGACGCGTTCAGCCGCGACGTGTTTTACCAGCTCAACAGCCGACACCTGAGCCGGTCCATGGAGGGCGAAGACTTCGAGCAGATGTTGCTCGGCGGTGGCGACAGCGTGTTCGAGACCATCATGGCCATGGCCCACGAACTGCCCTTCGACGGCGAGGGCCGCATCGTGATCCCGCCCGCGCTTGCGGACCACGCCGGCATCACCGACCGGGCGACCTTCGTGGGGCGCGGCAACCGGTTCGAGATCTGGGCGCCCGAGGCGTTCCAGGATCACGAAGACCGGGCGATCGACGCGCTGCGCCAGCGCGTCGGGAACGGAGGCGGCGCATGACCGAAGCCGCCCACACGCCGGTGATGCTCGATCGGGTGCTCGCCGCGATCGCGCCGCGCGACGGAGCGATCTATGTCGACGGCACGTTCGGGGCGGGCGGTTACAGCCGCGCGATCCTCGAAAGCGCCCGGTGCAGGGTCTGCGGCATCGATCGCGATCCGGCGACGGCGCCAGCGGCAGCGACCCTCGGACGACGCTACGCCGACCGCTTCCTGTTCGTCGCCGGGTGCTATGGCGACATGGTGCAGCTCCTCGCCGCGCGCGGGATCGACGGCGTGGACGGTGTGGCGCTCGACGTCGGCGTCTCCTCGATGCAGCTCGATTCCGCGGATCGCGGCTTTTCGTTTCGCGCCGACGGGCCGCTCGACATGAGAATGTCCTCGACCGGGCCGACCGCCGCCGACGTGGTCAACGAAGAGCCCGAGCAGAGCCTTGCAAGGATTATCCGCGACTACGGCGAGGAGCGCCGGGCCAGGCGGGTCGCCCGGGCCATCGTCCAGGCGCGCCGCGAGACGCGGATCGAGCGGACCGGCGTGCTCGCCGGGATCGTGCGCCGGGCGGTGGGGCAGGCGGGCGGTGGCGGCGGCCGCGAACCGATCGACCCGGCCACGCGCACCTTCCAGGCCCTTCGCATCTACGTGAACGACGAGCTCGGGGAGCTCGCGCGCGGCCTGAACGCGGCCGAGACGCTGCTTCGGCCGGGCGGGCGGCTCGCCGTCGTCACCTTTCATTCGCTCGAGGATCGCACGGTCAAGCGCTTCCTGGTGGAACGCTCGGATGCGCGCCCGCTGCCCTCCCGCCATGCGCCCGACGCCGGCGCGCGCTCCGTGCGATTCCGTCTGCTCGGGCGCCGCGCGGTGCGACCCAGCGCGGCCGAGGTCGCCGCGAACCCGCGTGCCCGTTCGGCGCGGTTGCGCGCCGCGGAGCGGATCGAGACCGGGATTGCCGGGGGGAGGGCGGAATGAGGAAAGGCTCGACCGTATTGATCGCCGTCCTCGCCGTGGCGATGGGCGCGGCGTCCATCGTCATCGGGACCGAGGTTC
>JAPPHW010000193.1 GCA_028820945.1 Defluviicoccus sp. | reverse complement strand
CATGTCGGCGATCAAGGACATCAGCGCGACCGTGCTGGTGTCGACGCCCGACACCCTGACTCTACCGCTGCTGATGTTCGTTTACGCAACGTCGGGACGGCTCGAAGTCGCGGCGGTGGTCGGCGTGATCACCGTGATGATCGCCATGGCGATGGCATTGCTCGTCACCTGGATCGGCGACCGCGCCGCGGTGATCCGATGAGCACGGGCATGAAGCTGGTCATCGAGGACCTGCGCAAGGACTATTACCGCGGAACGCTGCGGCGCGGCGAAGGCGACAAGCCCGCGCTCGACGGTGTGACCCTCGCCATCGAGGATGGCGCGTTCTTCACCCTGCTCGGCCCGTCCGGCTGCGGCAAGACCACGCTTCTCCGCTGCATCGCAGGGCTCGAGATCCCCGACAGCGGCGAGATCCGGCTGGACGACCGGATACTGTTCTCGTCCGCCAAGGGCATCAATGTCCCGCCCAACCGGCGCGATCTCGGCATGGTGTTTCAGTCCTATGCAATCTGGCCGCACATGAATGTCTCAGAGAACGTCGCCTACCCGCTGACGGTTCGCGGTCGGAGGGCGGTGTACAGCCGGGCGGACATCGACCGCCGCGTCGCCGAGCTGCTGGACGTGATCCAGATCGCCCATCTTGCAAACCGCAAGGCGACGATGCTTTCCGGCGGGCAGCAACAGCGCCTCGCCGTGGCCCGCGCGCTGGTGATGGAACCGCCGGTCCTATTATTGGACGAGCCGCTCTCGAACCTCGATACTCGGTTGCGTGAAGACCTGCGGGTGGAGCTTACCCGCATCCAGGAACGGCTCGGCGTGACCTCGATCTATGTCACCCACGACCAGTCCGAAGCGCTCGCGATGTCCTCCTCACTCGCGGTCATGCGGGACGGCGCGATCGAGCAGCTCGGCACGCCGGAGGAGCTCTACGACTACCCGCGCACGCGGTTCGTCGCTTCGTTTCTCGGCGCCGCCAACCTGATCGAGGCCCGGGTACGCACGGCCGACAACGGGGAAGCCGATCTGTTCCGGTTCGGTGCCGAGACCTTCTGGGGCGCCCGCTTCGATGCGATGGGCCGAGTGCCGTTCCACCCGGGCGACCGCGTTTCGGCTGCCCTCCGGCCCGAGGGCGTGCAGGTGATCCCGCGCGTCGAAACCGGAACTGACGATGCGTGGTCGGGCGCGATCGAGTCGGTACAGTTCTTGGGCGACGCCATGGTCTATTTCGTCCGGCTGCGTGATGTCCTGCTTCGCGCGCGGTCGGATCGCGGCGGACACCGCTTCGCCGCCGGCGATGCCGTCCGCATCGAGTTGCGCAGCGAAGCCTGTACCCTGGTCGCCGACTGAGCAACGCCTCAGCGGTAGACCGCCTGCGCGCAGCCGGTATCGAAGCCCTCGATGGGCGCGTAGAACACGCGTTCCGCGCGGCGCCCGGCGAAGGCGCCCGCCAGCACGATCCAGGACCGGACCTCGCCCGTCGAGCTGCCGGCCGCCGTCATCCGGGCATCGCCCAGCCCGGCCAGGGCCGCGCCGTCGCCGGCACACAGCCGGTCGAGAAACCACTCGTCGAAGCAGGCGTCGACGCGGCCCTGGTCCAGCGTGCCGACGGAATGGGACAACCCGCCGGTCGCGACGATCCCCACCCGCCTGGATGCCGGCCAGTCCGCGATGGCCGCGGCAAGCCAGCGCCCCACGGCGAAGCACCGCCGGGCCGAGGGCATCGGGGCCGACGCGCAGTTGACGAACACCGGGATCATCGGCACCCGACCATCCGGGTCCAGTTTGTGCAGCGGGACCATCATCCCGTGATCGACCTCCCAGAACTCCGACACCGCCCAGTCCACGCCCTCGTCGAGGCCGCGTTCGATCAGGTAGCGGGCGAGTTCGGGGTCGCTCGGCACCTCGCGCCAGGGATAGCCGACATCTCGCGTCCTGCCCTCGACCGGACCGGCGAAGCTGTCGAACAACCCCATGCAGAAGGCCGGCATGTTGTCGATGAAGAACTTGTTGACGTGCTCGGCAGAGACGATGAGACAGACATCGGGAGCGGCCTCGCGCAGCGCCGCGGCAAGCCGGGCGTAGCCGGCGTCGAAGGCGGCGACCTTGGCCGGGTCGCCGGCATCCCGCGCATTCACGATGTGGGCGAGATGCGAGGTCGCCAGCCCCAGACAGAGCTCAGCCATGCCCGTCTACTTCCCCGGCAATGGCGGCGAATTTCCCGGGCGCGTGGCCGTGCAGCATGAAGTACTTGAAGACGAGGTTGGGCAGGGCCCCGCGGTCGAGCAGCGCCCGCCACCCCGGCGCCTCGAGGGCGGCGCGCGCCTTCTCGTCCAGCGGGTAGCGGTCGAGCCAAACCGCCCGGTCCGCGGCGAATTCCCGCCGGCAGACCGGGTCGCCGAGGTCGAACAGGGCGCGGTTGAGCCAGTAGCGCGCCGAAGCGGGAGGGGTCCCGGTCACGGAGCGCGCCCTCCGGCATACGCGCGGCCCTGGATGCCGCGATTGTGCTTGCTGGCGAGCTTGCGCCATTCGGTGACCACCACGTCCGGGCGGTAGAGCCGCTCGCGATTCCAGCCGTCCTCCTCGCTGTAGAACCGCTCCATCG
>JAPPHW010000443.1 GCA_028820945.1 Defluviicoccus sp. | reverse complement strand
TCATCCGCAACCCGCGGGGCGTCGAGATCAACCTGGTGGTCAACGCCAACGACGACCATGGCGGGCGCAACGTGCTGATGGACGTCGAAGGCACCAAGTACGCCGGCATCACCCACGTCGCGCTGCGCGTCGCCTCCGTCGCCGACACCGTCGAGGCGCTGAAGACGAACGGCATCAAGATCCGCCAGGGCCCGGTCCGGTTCGGCGACGACGGCAACGTCTCGGTCTTCGTGCGCGACCCCGACCTCAACGTGATCGAGCTGCGCGGCCGCGACGAGAACCTCGACGGCGTCGAGCACTACACGCCGGATTGATCCTGGCCAGCATCGTCGGGACGATACGGGAATAACCGATGAGTACCGATATAGGGATGTCTCAAGACGCGATCGCCGCCTTCTGCGAACGCTGGAGCGTGGCCGAGCTCGCGCTTTTCGGGTCCGTCGTCAGAGACGATATCGGTCCCGAGAGCGACATCGACGTGCTGGTCAGTTTCGATCCGCAAGCGCGGCCGACCTTGTTCGACATCGTCCGGATGCAGGACGAGCTGAGCCGCCTGTCCGGCCGCTCGGTGGATCTGGTCACCCGGGCCGCAGTCGAAGCGAGCCGGAACTACATCCGGCGGAAGGCGATCCTCGACTCCGCCGAAGTGATCTATGCGGCGTGACGACGCTTCCTTTCTGCTCGACATGCTGGTCGCGGCCCGGGACGCCGTAGCCTTCGCCGCCGGGCTTTCGTTCTCCGAATTTGCGCGAGACCAGCGGACTCAACTGGCGATTCTCAAATCGGTGGAGATCGTGGGGGAAGCGGCATCCCGCGTGAGCGCCGACACCGTGCAAGGGAATCCGTCGATCCCGTGGCGGGAAATCGTGGGAATGCGCAACCGCCTCGTTCATGCCTATTTCGAGATCGACCTGCGCCTCGTCTGGGACACGGTCGTCGATGACCTCCCGGCGTTGATCTCGCAGTTGGAGCCGCTCGTACCGCCCGACGACCGGTAGCCGATGAGGCCGCCGGCCCGCCCCGCCTTGTGAGCCCCCCTCCCTTTCGCTAGCGTGCCGCGCGGATACGACTGGCGAAGGCGAAACATGGCCCAGGATCTCCCCTCCTATCTCGAACGCGTGCGCGCGGAGCGGCCGGACGAGTTCGTGACCGTTTCCCGCGAGATGGACCCCGGCCACGAGGTCACCGCGGCGGTGGTCAAGATCGAGAAGAAGGCGAAGCGCCGCCCCGTCCTCCTGTTCGAGAACGTCCGGGGCAGCGACTACCCGGTGCTGACCAACCTCCACGCCAGCCGGTCTCGCCTCGCGATGGCGATGAACGCGCCGCCCCGCGGGATGCTGCAGAAATATCTCAAGGCGATGGAGGAGCCCGTCGCTCCGCGCGAGGTCAATACCGGGCCGTGCAAGGACGTGGTGCTCAAGGGGGCCGATATCGATCTCTCCCGTCTGCCCCAGCTCGAACACCACCAGGGCGACGGCGGCGCCTACATCACCGCGGCGATCTCGTTCGCCAAGGACCCCGACGGCGACATGTGGAACTGCGCCTACAACCGGCTGATGATCACCGGCAGGGACACCACTTCGATCCACCTGACGCTCGGCAAGCATCTCTGGGAGTACTACCAGGTCGCGGAATCCCGTGGCGAGGCGCTGCCGGTCGCCTTCGCCATCGGCGTCCACCCGGCGATCGCGCTCGGCTGCCTCGCCATCGGCTCGATCGACGAGGATGAGCGCGGCATCATGGGCGGGCTGCTGGGCGAGCCGCTCGAGCTGGTGCGCTGCGAGACCTCCGACGTGCTGGTGCCCGCCCAGGCGGAGATGATCCTGGAGGCCGAGATCCTGCCGCGCGCGCGCATCGCCGAGGGGCCGTTCGGCGAGTTCACCGGCTACAGCCTCGGCGCGCGCGACCGCGAGGTGGTGCAGGTCAACGCCGTCACCCACCGCGAAGGCGCGATGTTCCACGACATCACCGTCGGCCATCTCGACCACATGCTGCTGTCCACCATCCCGATGGAGGCCAACCTCTACCGGGCGGTCCGGGCGATGATCCCCTCGGTCCGGGCGGTGCGGGTGCCGAGCCCGTTCACCTGCTTCGTCTCGATCGAGCAGCGGCTCGAGGGCCAGGCCAAGAACGCGATCTTCGCGGTGCTCGGCGCGGATCTCTACATGAAACGCGTCGTCGTGGTGGACCGCGACATCGACGTGTTCGACGAGCGCGAGGTCAACTGGGCGATCGCCACGCGCTGCCAGCCCGACCGCGACATCGTAGTGGTCTCGGGCGCGCGCGGCTCCGACCTCGACCCGTCGACCGCCGGAAATGACGGGTTCACCGCCAAGTGGGGCGTCGACGCGACCGCGAAGCCGAGCCTCGATGCCTTCACGCCACGGCACAGCTTCCCGTCGGAGGTGTGGGACGGCATCGACGTGGAGGCGCTGCTGCCGTAGCCCGCGATGGCCGTCCACCTCGCGCGACTGCTCGAATCGGAGGCCCGGAAGCGGCCCGGCAAGAAGGTGCTGCTGTCCGAGGGGGATGCCGTCTCTTGGCGGCGCTTCGAAGGCATGGCGGGGGCGGTCGCCGCGTCGCTGGCAGCCGGGGGAATCGGGCGCGGCAGCCGG
>JAPPHW010000222.1 GCA_028820945.1 Defluviicoccus sp. | reverse complement strand
CCGACCGCGGCGTGAGCCTGTTCCGCCGCCTGGTGCGCCAGGGCATCCGGGACGTGGCGGAGGGGAGGGACCCCGTGCCGCCGGCGCAGCGCGCCGACGGGCCGATCCGCACCTACGCGCACGACACGATCGTGGTCGCGCCGGCGATAAACGACGAGGCGGCCGAGCTCGACCGGCTGCGCCGGATCGGGCGCGAGGTGACCGACGACGTGATCGCCGGCCGCTATCCGCGCTGAGCGGCCGGACTCACGACCCCGGCGGCGGGTTCCGGTCCCGCCATTCCTGCCGCAGCGCGTTGCGGTCGAGCTTGCCGCGATCGTTGCGCGGGAGCGCGCTCTGGAAGAGGATCCGGGCCGGGACCTTGGCGGCGGGAAGCCGCGCCGCGCAGTGTGCCCGCAATTCTTCCTCGCCGGGTTCCGCGCCGGGCGCCGGCACGACATGGCTGACGACGGCTTCCCCGTGGATGCGCTCCGGCACGCCGATCGTGCACGCTTCCGCAACGAGGGGATGCGCGGCGAGCACGCCGTCGATCTCCAGCGGGGAGATGTTGACGCCGCCCCGGACGATCACGTCGCGCGTCCGGCCGGTGACGGTGAGGTAGCCGTCGGCGTCGAGAAAGCCGAGATCGCCGGACAGTCTGGGCCCCGGCGGCGCGCGCTCGACGGTCCCGTCGTCCAGCAGGTACCCGGCCATGCCCTGGGTGGCGCTGGTCACCCGTATCTCGCCGACCGCGCCGGGCGGCAGCGGATCGCCGCTCTCGTCGACCACCTCCACGCGCTGGTGCCTGGTGGGACGGCCCACGGTCCCGACCCTGCGGTCCCTGGCGTTGGAACCGCACACCCAGCCGAGCTCGCTCGCGCCGAAGCTCGGGGCGACGACGATGCCGTAACGCTCCTCGAACGCCGTCATGTCCCCCGACAGCAGCGGCGCCGAGCTCGACGTGATGTAACGGAGGCTCGGCAGGTCCGCGCCCCGCAGGTCCACGGGTTCGGCCAGCAGCATGGCGATGCCCGCCGGCACGCAGGCCCCGATGGTAACGTCGTGGTCCCGGATCCAGCCGAGATAGCGGCTCCGCGAGAAGCCGCGCGCGAGCACCGCCGTCGCGCCCCGGGTCAACGGTCCGAGAAGACCGATCTCCTGCGCCGAGACCCAGGCGCAGGACCGGAATTCGAGCACCCGGTCCCGTTCGCCCACATCCATCGCCAGCGCGCCGGCATCGGTGTTGTGGAACAGCGTCGCATGGGAATAGACGACGCCCTTGGGCGCCGCGTCCGTCCCCGAGGTGTAGAAGATCACTGCGTCGTCGTCCGGTCCCGAACGGGCCGGGCCCGGATCGGCCGAATCGAAACCGGCGATCTCGCCGAAAAGGCCGGACCCGCCGTCGGGCGACCAGGTGCCGAGCCGCAGCCTGGGACCCGGATGGGCGGTCGCGATGTCCCCGATGTCGGCGTCGTCCTCGAACAGCACGACACGCGGCCCGACGGCGCGCACGATCCCGGTCAGATGACGGCGGTTCATCTCGAGATTGACCGTGCAAACGCAGGCGCCGTGGCGGAGGATTCCGAGAAAGGCCAGGGCCTGCTCGATGCCGTTGCCCGCCAGCAGCATCACCCGGTCGTTGGCGCCGACGCCCATCCGGTCGAGCCAGCGGGAAAGCCGATTGGCGGTCAGGAAGAGCTCGCGGTAGCGGACCGCGCGGCCGTCGTCGACGCTCTCCAGATAGGTCTTGTCCGGACGGTCGCGCGCATTGTCCGCGATGGCCCGGTAGATGCTGCGGTAGCCGCGATCCGCCGATTCCACCGTCAGGCGTATCCGGTCTTCGCGAGGTAGCGGAAATAGGGATCCTGGCGCGACCGCAAATCCTCGCACTCCGCGTCGGTGAACCACCTGGAAAGATCGAGATCGGCGGTCGGATAGACGGCGCGCCGATAGCGTTCGCGGTGTTCGATGGGTACGGTCGCGTCGAGTCCGATGCCGCCGTCCGAAACCGAGATCTGGCCGGTCTTGAGCTCGGAAGGCTGGAACGCCTGGCCGCGCGAGAACTCGTTGTAGACGACGATATCGCGGCCCGGGCTGACCCGGGATTCCATCGCCCAGACGACGTCTTCCGGCTCCCAGATGTCGATGTCCTCGTCGACCACGACGCAGAGCCGCAAGCCGCGATGCGTGGTCATGACGGCGCCCATGACGTTGCGCTGAAGCCCTTCGTCGGAGCGCCGCTGCTTCCTGACCTGGATGACGACGCCGCCCCAGTTGGTCAGCCCGGTCCAGATCGCAACGTCCTGGACGAAGCCCGGCGCCATGCGTTCGCACATCTCGTAGATCGAGGCGCAGACGTAGGAGCACTGGTACCAGATCGAACCCAGGATCGGGACGAAGAAATACGGCTTGTCCGCCCGGCGGGTGATCGCGGTCAGCTCGAACGCCCGCGGCGTGCGGTAGGCGCGGCCCATGTAGCGCGCCCATTCGGGGTGGAGCGGCGCTTCGCCCTGGCGGCCCAGCGCTTCGGCCTCGTCGGTTTCCCAGACCCGCTGGCCCTCGAGGATGTAGCCTTCCAGCACCCATTCCGACCGGGCGATGGCGTAGGCCTCGACGGTCCGCGCCTTGACGATCTCG
>JAPPHW010000172.1 GCA_028820945.1 Defluviicoccus sp. | reverse complement strand
ATGGCGGGGATTGGCCATGCTATCGTGTGTGCCCGGAACAAGTCCGGGCATGACGACAAAGGGGCGGAGCGGCGTTCCTGTCGCCGGTCCGCGCCAGCCGACCGCCCGTCAACCTATCCTTATAAGCCCCGTTAACTGCGCCGCGGAGGCCGGGGATGAGCGACAGCCAGAGCCGTTCGTCGGCGATCAAGACCCAGATCCCGGAGCTCGGGCTGACCGAATACTGGTACCCGGCGAGTCTCGCCCGCAAGGTGCGCCGCCGCCCCGTCGGCGTCCGGATGCTGGGCGAGACGCTGGTGCTGTTCCGCGCCAAAGACGGCCGGGTCGTCGCCGCCTCCAACACCTGCCCGCATCGCGGCGGCTCCCTGATGCACGGGGTCTGTCATTACCGGGGGACCGTCGCCTGCCCCTATCACGGCTGGGTGTTCGACGAGGCGGGCGAATGCGTGGCCGTGCTCTCCGAAGGCCCCGAGAGCGCGATGCCCGGCAAGGTGAGACTCCGGATCTACCCGACGGCCGAGTACAAGGGGCTGGTCTTCGTCTGGATGGGCAAGGGCGAGCCGGTCCCGGTCGAGGGCGAGATCCCGCCCGAATTCCTGGAGGGCAGGGAGACCGCGCTGTTCATCTCGGCCCGCCAGTGGAACGTGAACTGGCGGGTGGCGCTGGAGAACTCGCTCGACTCGCATGTCATGTACGTCCACCGCAACGCGCTGCTCCAGCTGATGGAGCCCTACCAGCAATTCGGCCGCACCGGCTATTCGCCGCGCGTCGTCAACCGCCGCGCGGCGATCGGCTATCTCAGGGAAAAGCCCCGCACCGGGCGCGAATTCTACCCGGGCGTCAACCACTACTGGCCCAAGACCGAATGGCGCAGGCTGTGGCTCTGGATCTTCGCCTGGCGCAACGCGCGCATCCGCGACAGCCGGCCTTTCCTCGAGGACAACGAGGAATGGGGCATGCACACGCAGGTCGACGGCCGCTACGTGCGCTCGGCCGGGCATCATCTGCCGAGCATGTTCCGCTTCGATTTCGGCGGACAGATGTTCACCCGCTTCTGCGTTCCCATCGATGCCGAGACGACACGCGTCTTCTATATCCATGCCGCGCGCAGGAAGACCCGGCTCGGCCGGGCGCTGCGCGCCGCCTACTATCACCTGTTCCGCAACTGGGCGCTCAACATCAACTTCTCGACCCAGGATTACCGCGTAATGGCGGGCCAGGACTACGATGCGCCGGAGATGCTGTCGGCCAGCGACGGGCAGCTGGTGCGCTGGCGGCGGCTGTTGTTGACCGCGCGCGGAATGCCCGACCCGCGCGATCCGCCGTCGGGCGGTTGACGGTTCGCGAGGGAGGGAAGACATGGCAGAAATCCTCGGTCTCGGCATGACCCATTACACGGGGCTCCGCTTCGTGGACGAGGACATGAGCATCTTCCTCAGGCGGACCCTCAAGGGGAGCGACGTGCCGGACGAGGCGAAGGACCCCGTCAACTGGCCGGCGCCGATGCGCGAGGAATGGGCGGACGACCGCGGTGCCGCGGCCGCCGTCGTCCACCGCAAGCGGCACTGGGACGCCTTCACCCGCATGAAGGACGAGCTCGCGGCTTTCGCACCCGATTTCGTCGTCATGTGGGGCGACGACCAGTACGAGAACTTCGTCGAAGACATAGTGCCGCCATTCTGCGCCTACATCGCCGACGAGTTTGTCTCGACGCCCCACCTCGACCTCCCCGGCCGGTCCGATCCGCCCAACGCCTGGGGCGAGCCCCAGGACAAGGAATTCGTCCACAAGGGCCACCCGGAGGGCGGTGCCTGGCTCGTCGAGAAGCTGAGCGAGCGGGGCATCGACGTCCCCTACGCCTACCGCCTGCGGCACGGAAAGGGGCTCGCGCATGCGTTCATCAATACGCTGCTGTTCATCGACCACGCGCGGACCGGCTTTTCGCACCCGCTGGTTCCCTTCCACGTGAACTGCTACGGCGGCGAATTGGTCCGAACGCGGGGAGGGCACCTGGCACCCGGGGAGGAGGATGCCCGCCGCGACCCTCCCGCACCCTCGGCCAAGGCCTGTTTCGACTTGGGGCGCGGCATCGCCCGGGTGCTCGCGGACTCGCCGTGGCGGGTCGCGCTCATCGCGTCCTCGAGCTGGTCGCACGCCTTTCTGACCGCCAAGAACCGCTGGCTCTACCCGGATCACCAGGGCGACCGGAAGCGGCTGGACGAGCTGCGCGAGGGACGGTTCGCGGCATGGCGCGACCTGACCCGGGAGGAGATCGAGGACGCCGGTCAGCACGAGTTCCGCAACTGGATTTGCCTCGCCGGCGCCATGACCGAACTCGGCGCCGAGGTCGAGATCGTCGATTACATGGAGAGCTGGGTGCTCAACTCCAACAAGTGTTTCGCGGTCATGCGGCCATGACGGGCGAGACGCCCGGACCGGCCGCGCCCCTCTCGTCGCAACAGCAGGACTGGATCGCTCGGGCGACCCACGCCATCGACGGCGATTTCCTCCTGGAGACGCTGGAGCGCGCGGTGGAGATCCCGAGCCGGACCGGCGAGGAGCGCGCGCTGGGGGAATTCTTCGCCGAGACCATGAACGGGCGCGGGATCGACGCGTTCTACCAGCCCATCGACAAGCA
>JAPPHW010000217.1 GCA_028820945.1 Defluviicoccus sp. | reverse complement strand
AACTCGCCTGTACCAACGCCTTGCGCCAAGTCCGCCCCATCTTAACCGGACAGCAATGGACTTGTTCCGGGCATCCACGTCCCACCCCCGCCTCGCACCGCGATGCCGCAAAACGTGGATGCCCGGAACAAGTCCGGGCATGACGGCGGGGGGTCGGCGCAGAGTCGGGCGCGCGCGGGGACCGCTACCCAGGATCGAAGGCGAATTTCGGGACCGGGGCCTGCATCCGGTTCCGCAGCCCGTCGCGGAGAGCCGCCCGGTATTTCTCGCCGAAGGCCTGGACCGCGGCGACGAACCCGTGGCGTGGCGTCCCCTCGCGGACCGCGTTGGGGTGCCACGCGCTACGAACCCACGCCCTGCGATGCTCCGCCGGGAACCCGTAGCCGGCGGGATTCATGAAGTGATACACCGCGATGTAGTCCGTGGCGTCGTTCAGCCAATACCGGTTGCCCACCACGGAGGCAGTGAACCCGTTCTCCCTGGCGTACGCTTTCATCCGATTGAGGAAATCGAATCGCGAGATCTTGTTGGTGTGGACCCGATGATTCACGATCCAGCAACTCGCGTCGGCCTTGTTGTAGTTGCTGTCGGACCCGTTGTGATGGACGTTGTTGCGCTGGCACCAGGCGGGACGCTTCCATCCATAGCCCGACTCCGGCTCCAGATTGGTCCTGACATAAAGGAATGCGGAAAGCCCGCCGTTCGCCTTCTGTATCAGGAACGCGTTACCCGCCTTCTGGGATCCACGATGGTCGGTGTCCGACAGAACGAGCTCCCACTTGCCAGCGGGCAGCGGAACGAGCTTGTTGCCGAAGCGGGCCGCGCCCTCGACCGTCGTTCCGACGCCCATGGTCAGAAGGTCCTGGGCGCGCGTGGCCGGGATGTACGCCACCGCCGCGGCCGCGGCTCCCAGAACGAGAAATTTCGCCGCGTATCGCATGATCCTTCTCTCTTCCCAATGCGCCTTCGCCAGCCTCTCGTCCGACTCAAGGCGAAGACAGCGCGCGCGACTCGTCGTTCATCCTCTGGCCCAGTTGGACCGGCGCGGGCGCAAACCGAAGTCCGTGAAATCGGGAGAGGGTCCGTCCGCGACCGTGTCCACGACGAACTCCGCCGGAACCGAGACGACGCGCCAGTTTCCGTAGCCGGTCCCTTCGCAACGGACAAGCAATGCGTCATCGCCGATCGACGACCGCCGACGCCGGACTTCCTCAAGGGCCTCTTCCTGCGTGTCATAGTATGCTTCGGATGGCGCGGTCATTCGGTCTCCCCAGGTTCGGCGCGGCCGACGGTTCGGATGACGCTCGCTTAGACGTCTCCATTTCAAGCTTGGAGTTCGCTTTGTCAAGCGGGAGGGCCGCGTGCCGCAGCCGGGCTCGGACGCCGTGGCCGCGTCCGGCAACGAAGAGGGGCGTCGGCTTGTCCTCCGGCGCCCCCACTTCTCGACTGTGGGAAATATAGGTCGATTCGTGTCCCGGGTCAAGAGAAAATTACCCGAAAGTCGAAAATTCTTCATCCTTGTGGTCGTCCCCGGGCGCGTCTTGCCCCATCCGGTTCTCCGGGTTGACGCGGATCGCGGCGGATTTTCGGGTCTCGGGGTAGGGTTCGTCGACCCAGCCGGCGATCTCGGCGTAGCGGTGCAGCGCGGCGCGGATGTGCTCGATGGCGCCGCCGTGGCGCATCCGGTACCAGCCCTCGACTTCGCGCAGCCCCTGATTGTCGACCACGACGTCGAGGATCAGCTGGAGCCGGGTGGTACGGATCGCGCCGGCCGCGACGGTGACCGCCATCTCGCGCGCCCAGGGCCGGTAGCGGAGCCGCCAGGCGGCCTCCTCGGCGCGCGTGAGCCGGTCGATCGGGTCGGCGAACATCGCCCGCCTGGCGCGCCCGGCGGCCCCCGCCATCGTGTTGGTCGCGGGGAAGAGCCCGCGTCCGAACGCCTCCCAGACCCGGCGCACCTCGAGCGCGGCGCGCACCTGCTCGCGGCCGAGCCTGCCCTCGGCGGCGAGCCGCCGCACGAGGTCGCGGCGGAGCTTCGCCGCGGTCTCGGGGGTGGGGCCGGCCTCTTGGGCGGGCGCGCGGGCCTCGGTTCGCGGTCGTCTTGCCATGGTATCTCCCTTCGATTGTCGGTTTCAGGCGGATTGCCGGACGCTCGGCCCGGTCGTGTAGGTGCGCGACAGCGGAGCGATCCCGGGATAGGGGATGCGGACCCCGACCGCGCCGGCCGCGCGGATCAGGTCGGGGACCGACGCGGGCGCGCCGTCGAGCGCGTAGCCCGCCACCGTCGCGGTCACCAGTTCCCCGAGCGCCTCCAGGGCGCGCCGCAGCGGCGGCGAGGGCAGCGGAGGGCCGCCCGCGTCGGTCCCGGCCGCGTCCTCCTCCTCGGCGGCCGGGAGAAGATCGACGCGCCGGAACTCGTCGAGCGCCGCCTCCAGCGCGGCGGCCGGGATGCCGAAGGTCCATTCGAGGCTATCGAGCTCGACGCCGCTCGCCGTCAGCCGGTCGAGACGATTCGCCGCGGAGCGCGAAAGCCGCTTGCGATTTTCCCGCATATACGCTATCTCCTGCTCATATCTGATCGGCCCATTTTTCCTCATAGGAAAAACTATGTCAAGCGACAATGGGCATAAAAATGCAACC
>JAPPHW010000092.1 GCA_028820945.1 Defluviicoccus sp. | reverse complement strand
GGCGGTGGTCGGGGCTGTGCCGGCAGGCGGCGATGCGGAAATAGCTCTCGCCTTCCGCCTCCCGGTTGCCGTCGAGCAGCACCTCCTCGACGCCGTCGCCGTGCCGCGGCGCGCGGCAATGGACCGGGTGCTCGCCGCCTTCGACGTGCCGCACGTAGTAGAGCCAGTCTCCGTCCGGCGCCGGGACAGTGCTGTCGTCCTCCTGGATGCGCCCGCGCATCTCGTCGTAGAGCGCGGCGCGAAGATCGGCGTAAGGAGCCAGAAAGGCGTCCTTGTATTCGTTCTCCGCCTCCAGATAGGCGCGGATTTCCGGGTCGAGCACGGCCGGGTCGCGCATCACGCGCTGCCAGTCGGGGTCCTTGAGCCAGGCATATTCGTCCTGACGGGCGATGCCGTGCAGGGTGGCCGAGACGGGCTTTTGGACGGCGACGGGCGGCGGTCGGTCGGGCATGAGATGGGTTTTCCTCAAATCGGAGGACATTCGTAGACCAGACGCTCCGCCGCGCCCACCCCGCGACGGACTCTTCGGCGCTTGACCGGGAAACGCGTGGGGACAACCTTAGTCATGCCGCTGAACGTCGGAGAGGCCAGTCCATGACCCAGGGTGACGCGCCGGCGCCGCGCCGCAGGTCGGTTCCCGTAACCGTGGGCGACGTGCCGATGGGCGGCGACCATCCGATCGTCGTCCAGTCGATGACCAACACCGACACCGCCGACGTCGAAGGTACGGCGGCCCAGGTGGCGGCGCTCGCCCGCGCGGGATCCGAGATCGTCCGCATCACGGTCGACCGCGACGAGGCCGCCGCCGCGGTGCCGCGCATCCGCGACGCGCTCGACCGCCAGGGCGTGGACGTCCCGCTGGTCGGCGACTTCCACTATATCGGCCACAAGCTGCTGACCGAACATCCCGCCTGCGCCGAGGCGCTCGCCAAGTACCGGATCAACCCCGGCAATGTCGGCTTCCGCGCCAAGCGCGACACCCAGTTCGCCACCATGATCGAAGTCGCGCTGAAATACGACCGCCCGGTCCGCATCGGCGTCAACTGGGGCAGCCTCGACCAGGAGCTGCTGGCCGAACTGATGGACGCCAACGCGCGGCGCGAGGAGCCCAGGGACGCGGCCGGCGTCACCCGGGAAGCCCTCGTCGCCTCCGCCGTCGGAAGCGCCGAGAGGGCGCGCGAGCTCGGCCTCGGGGCCGACAAAATCGTGCTCTCCTGCAAGGTCTCGGCGGTGCAGGACCTGATCGCGGTCTATCGCGAGCTCGCCCGGCAATGCGACTACGCGCTCCATCTCGGCCTCACCGAGGCGGGGATGGGCTCGAAGGGGATCGTTGCCTCCACCGCCGCGCTCGCGGTGCTGCTGCAGGAGGGGATCGGCGATACCATCCGCATCTCGCTCACGCCCGAGCCGGGCGGGGACCGGACGCGGGAAGTCGTGGTCGCGCAGGAGATTCTGCAGACCATGGGGCTCCGCGCCTTCGTGCCGCTGGTGGCGGCGTGTCCCGGCTGCGGGCGGACCACCAGCACGGTGTTCCAGGAGCTCGCCGAGGAGATCCAGGGCTATGTGCGCGGGCGCATGCCGGAATGGAGCAAATCCTATGTCGGCGTCGAGACGATGAACGTCGCGGTGATGGGCTGCATCGTCAACGGCCCCGGCGAGAGCAAGCACGCCAATATCGGGATCAGCCTGCCGGGCACCGGCGAGGAGCCTGCCGCGCCGGTCTTCATCGACGGCAGGAAGGCGGTTACGCTGCGCGGCAAGGGCATCGCGCGGGAATTCCAGAAGCTGGTCGACGAGTATGTGGAGTCCCACTACGCGCGGCGCTGAACGGGAGGCGCGAATGGCGGGCCGAACCAGGCGCTACGATCTGATCCTCCGGGGCGGCCGGGTGATCGACCCCGCGTCGGGGCGCAACCGCAAGGCCGATGTCGGGATCGCGGACGGGCGCATCGCGGCGGTCAAGGCCGGAATCAAGGGGGCGAAGCGGGTCGTCGACGTGAGCGGCGGCCTCGTGCTGCCCGGGCTGATCGACACCCACGCCCATGTCTACCGCCACGTCACCGGAGAGTTCGGGCTCGACGCCGATCTCTGCGGCGTGCGGTCGGGCGTCACCACGGTGGTCGACCAGGGCGGGCCGAGCCTGATGACGCTCGCCGGCTTCCGGAAGTTCATCGTCGAGCCCGCGAAGACCCGGGTGCTGTGTTTCCTCTCCACCTACACGGTCGGCGGGCTGGAGGGTCACCGCTACCCCTCGCTCTACGGACCCGAGCAGGTCGACGTGAAGCGCACCGCCCGGGTCGCCATCGAAAACCGCGACATCGTCAAGGGCATCAAGGCGCACGCGGAGGTGGGCGGCGCCTCGCGCTGGGGCTGTCAGGTGCTCGAACGGGCGCGCGAGATCGCCAGCGCGGCGAAGCTCCCGGTCTACGTCCATCTCGGCCAGCTCTGGCCGACCGAGGGCACCGACGTGGACCCGGACGCGGTGGTGCGCAAGATGGTGCCGTTGATGAAGAAGGGCGACATCCTTGCCCATCCGTTCACCCGCCATCCCGGCGGCTTCATCTCGGAGAAGACCGGCAGGCTCCACCCGGCGGTGAAGAAGGCGATCGCGCGCGGGGTGCGCGTCGATGTCGGGCACGGCTCCCATTTCAGCTTCAG
>JAPPHW010000231.1 GCA_028820945.1 Defluviicoccus sp. | reverse complement strand
CGCTGGAGAACAATTTCGGCTTCAACTATTTCGGCTGGTTCGGCAGCGAGCTCACCGCGAGCCGCGTGTTCGCCCGCTTCCGCGAGGTCGCCGACTCGGTCGGCATCGACGCCAACCCCAACCGCCTCGCCTTCATGGCCTCGGTCTGCGTCGGCGGGACGGACGAGGAGGCCGAGCGCGTCTACGGCCCCCATCTCGAATATTTCTTCAACAAGGGCCCGGGCGCGACCCAGGTCGGCAAGCTCGCCATCCCGGGCGGGATCTCGCTGCCGGGCATCCGCTTCCTGCTGGAGGACCAAGGCGGCGATTTCGGCTTCGCGCACGAGATGCGCCACGCGGACATCGCGCGCATCCTGGAGGTCGGCGCGGCCGTGGTCGGCTCGCCCGCGACGGTGGCCGACCGGCTGATCGGCATCGCGCGCGGCTACGGGGTCGGCAACCTCGTGGTGATGCTCAAGATGGGCTCGATGCCGCGCGACCTCGTTGCCGACAACGTCGCCCGCTTCGCCGAGAGCGTGTTGCCGAGGCTGCGCGCCGAGACGGTCGGGGACGACCGACCGCACCGCTGGTGGCCGGAACGCCTCGGCGGCAGCCCGGAACCCGCCGGGGCGAAGCTCGACGCGCTCGCGGGAGCCGCGTGATGGCGGGGATCGAACTCCGCGAACGCGCCGTCGAGGTGGGGGGCGGCCGGCTCACGATGCGGTTCAAGACCGCGGGGGCGGGGCCGCCTCTGGTCTATCTCCACCCGGCCGCGGGGCTCCATTTCGATCCGTTCCTGGAGGCGTTGAGCGCGGACTGGACCGTCGTCGCGCCCGAGCATCCGGGAACGAGCGCGGGAGACGCCGACGCGATCAACGCCGTCGACGATCTGTGGGATCTCGTCTTGGTCTACGAGGAGGCGATCCGCGCGCTCGACCTCGAAGGCCCGGTCGTCGCGATCGGCCAGTCGTTCGGCGGGATGATGGGGGCCGAGCTCGCGGCGCACAGGCCCGATCTCTTCGAACGTTTGGTACTGCTCGCCCCGATCGGTCTCTGGCGCGAGGATTTGCCGATCGCCAACTGGATCATGACGCCGCCGGAGGACCTTCCGGCGCTGCTCTTCAGGGACCCGCAGTGCGCGGCGGCGCAGGCGATGTTCACGCCGCCCGAGGACCCCGGCGAAGCGCTCGCGGCCACCGCCGGGCTGATCTGGGCGCTCGGCTGCACCGGCAAGTTCGTTTGGCCGATCCCCGAGAAGGGGCTCGCCAGGCGTCTCCACCGGATCTCGGCGCCGACGCTGATCGTCTGGGGCGAGGACGACGCGCTGATCCCGTCCGCCTACGCGCAAGAGTTCGGGCAACGCATCGCCGGCAGCCGGGTCGAAATCCTTCCCGACTGCGGCCACATCCCGCAACTCGAACGGGGCGCGGAGACGCTGGAACTGGTGCGCGGGTTCCTGGCGGGGTGAGGGCCCTTCGATACGGCGCTGGCGAGCCTACTCAGGGTGAGGAGATCGTTGAAATCGAAGGGAAAACCCCTCATCCCGAGTAGGCGCGCCAGCGCCGTATCGAGGGACCGGCGCCGTGAAACTTCCCTTCCGCGGACGGAACTGCGATGACAGGCAAGCGGAACCCCGGCAAGCGCAGGCTCGGCGCCACGCCGCGTAACTCCTGGGCCGTCGACCCGGGTCACGCCGATCTCGTGCGCGCGGTCGTGCCGCCCAGGCCGGTGTCGTTCGAGGCCGACCCGCAATCCCTGACGATCGACCTCAATCGAACCGCCATGGTCGTCGTCGACATGCAGAACGATTTCTGTTCGAAGGGCGGCTGGTTCGATTCGCGCGGGATCGACATTTCGCCGGTTCGCGCGCCGATCGATCCGCTCAACGCCTTCCTGCCCGCGCTGCGCGAGGCGGGCGTTCCGGTGGTCTGGCTCAACTGGGGCAACCGGGCGGATCTGATGAACCTGAACCCCACCGTCCTGCATTCCGGGAATCCGGCCGGCGACGGCGTCGGCTATGGCGACACGCCCGACGGCGGGCGCGCGCCGGTGCTGAGGAAGGGCGGCTGGGGCGCGCGCGTTTGCGACGATCTCAGGACCGCGCGCCGCGACATCCGCGTCGACAAGTACCGGCTGAGCGGCTTCTGGGACAACGAGCTCGACAGCATTCTCAGGAATCTCGACGCGCGGACGCTGCTGTTCGCCGGCGTAAATGTCGATCGATGCGTGATCGCGACGATGCAGGATGCCGGGTTCCTCGGCTATGACTGCATATTGATCGACGATTGCGCGGCGACGACATCGCCCGACTATGTCGTACGGGCGGTGAAATACCTGATACGCGGCATGTACGGCTTCATCGCCCGTTCCGGGGACGTCATCCGCGCCCTCGACGACGGCTGAGCGGCTCGCGACCCACGGTGGAAATTGTCGAAGTTTCTTGGTGGCGCGGCGAATCGTGCCGATAATGGCCGCAGTCGATTTGGAAATGTCTACGGTCCGGGGGGCGCTTCGGACCGGGAACGCAAAGACAACAGGGAGAAGAACAATGGCATGGGATTTCTCGCGGCGCGGGGTCTTCGCGGCCCTCGGCCTCGCGGCGATCGCCGCGCTCGGCGGTGGGGCGCAGGCGGCCGATCCGCTCAAGGTTCGCTTCATCCTCAACTGGAAGTTCCAGGGCCCCCAAGCCTGGT
>JAPPHW010000213.1 GCA_028820945.1 Defluviicoccus sp. | reverse complement strand
CAGGAGCGTTGTCTTGCCGGCGCCGAGATAGCCGGTCAGAACGGTAACGGGGATCCGATTCATCGATTCCTCTCCTTCGATCTTCGAGGCCGTTCAGCGGCGCCCTACGACGTCAGCGCCCGCGCGAGGGTCATCGCGTTGTGCCGCATCATGTCGAGATAGGTCGGCGCGGGACCGTCCGGGCCGGACAGAGCGCCGGGATAGAGCGTGCCGCCGATGACGGCCCCCGTCTCGTCGGCGATGCGCTTCAGGAGGCGCGGGTCCGCGACATTCTCGATGAAGACGGCGCGAATGCCCTCGTCGCGGATCTGCCGAATCAGGCGGACGACGTCCTTCGCGGACGCCTCCGACTCGGTGCTGAGCCCCTGCGGCGCGACGAAGGTCAGCCCGTAGTCGCGGCCGAAATACTGGAACGCGTCGTGCGAGGTGACGACGGTCCGACTCGCCGCGGGAAGCCCGGCGACGATCTTGCGGATCTCCGAATCCAGCGCCTCGATCTCGGCCGCGTAGGCCTCCCGGTTGCGCTGGAACGCGGCGGCATTCGCGGGATCGGCCTCGGCCAGCGCCGCGGCGATGTTGTCCGCGTAGACCGCCGCGTTGCGGAGGCTCTGCCAGCCATGGGGGTCGAAGGCACCGTGGTCATGGCCGTCGTGATCGCCGCCCTCGGCGTGCTCGTCGTGTTTGCCGTGGTCGTCGTGATTGTCGTGCTCGTCCTCGAATGCGATCGGCTCGATGCCGTGGGTCGCCACCACGCGGACGCCGCGGAAGTTCGAAGCGTCGATCAGGCGGTCCAGCCAGCCCTCGAATTGCAGCCCGTTGACGACCAGGATCTTCGCTTCGCTGACGGCCCGCGCATCGGCCGGGGTCGGCCGGTAGACATGCGTATCCCCGTCGGGGCCGACGAGCGTCGTGAGGGCGACATGCTCTCCGCCGATCCGCTTCACCATGTCGCCGAGGATCGAGAAGGTGGCGACCACCGGGATCGGTTTGCCGGACTGCGCGGTCGCCGGCACGGCGGGCGCCAAGGCGAACGATAGGGCGAGGAGCGCGGCGGCGGATATCGGAAGCGTTCTGCGGGCGGGCATCGGGACTCCTTTCAGGCTTCGAGATAGCGGCGCGGGAAGGCCCGCCCGGCGAGACCGCCCACCGGTCCGAAGACCAGCGACAGCGCGTAGGCGAGACCCGCGACGAGGATGATCGCCGGCCCGGACGGCAGGCTGAAATGGTAGGAGAGAAGAAGGCCGCACAGGCTCGAGAGCGTCGCGACCGAGACCGCGGCGGCGATCAGCGCGCCGATGCCGACGGCCCAGAACCGCGCGGCGGCGGCGGGAAGGATCATGATGCCGACCGCCATCAGCGTGCCGAGCGCGTGAAACCCGGCCACCAGGTTCAGCACGACGAGGGCGAGAAACGCGAAATGCGTGATCGCGCTGAGCCCGCTCACCGAGCGCAGAAACTGCGGGTCCGCGCATTCGAGCACGAGCGGCCGGAACAGCACCGCAAGCGCGAAGAGCGAGAGGCTCGCGAAGGAGCAGAGCAGGGTCAGCGCGGCGTCGTCGAGCGCGAGCACGGTCCCGAACAGCACGTGCATCAGGTCGACATTGCTGCCCCTTGTGGACACGATCAGCACGCCCACCGCCAGCGAGATCAGGTAGAACGCCGCCAGGCTCGCGTCCTCGCGCAGCGCCGTGACGCGGGCCACGAAGCCCGCGAGCAGCGCCACCGCCATGCCCGCGATCAGCCCGCCGATCGTCATCGCCCCGAGCGAGAGGCCCGCGACGAGATAGCCGACGGCCGCGCCCGGCAGGATCGCGCAGGCCATCGCGTCGCCCGTCAGGCTCATGCGGCGCAGCATCAGGAACACGCCCACCGGCGTCGCGCCGACCGAGACCGCGACGCAGCCGATCAGCGCGCGCCGCATGAAGCCGAAATCGGCGAAGGGCTGGACCAGGAGCTCCCACATCATGCCGCCTCCGCGCCGTCCGACCCTCCCCCGTCCCCTCCCGCAAGCGGGAGGGGAGAAGGCAGGGAGGAGGCGGCGCGCGGCTCCCCCTCTCCCCCGCGGGGAGAGGGTCGGGGTGAGGGGGCCTCCCGGGCGACGGCTGGCCGCGGCGGCATCATGCGGCGCTTCGCCCGCACGTATGCGGCGGGCCGACGCAGGCCTCGCACATCTGGCGCGCGCGGAACCGGTTCTCGGCCGTCAGCACCTGCGCCGTGGGGCCGTGGGCGACCAGCTCGCGCGCCAGCATCAGCGTGCGGGGAAAGTGGGCGCGCACCGTGTCGTGGTCGTGCAGGACGGCGAGCACCGTGCGGCCTTCGCCGTGCCAACGCCGCACCACGCCGATCAGGTCGGCGACGGTTGTCGCGTCGACCGCGGTGAAGGGCTCGTCGAGCAGGACGAGCCGCGCGTCCTGCAGCAGAAGCCGCGCGAAGAGCGCGCGCTGCATCTGCCCGCCCGACAGCGACCCGATCGGCCGTCTCTCGAACCCTTCGAGACCGACCGCGGAAATCGCCTCGGCGACGCGGGCGCGGTGAACGGACCGCAAGCCCGCGAAGCCGCCGATCTCCCGCCAGAGGCCCATCGCCACGAGGTCGGCGACCGCGATGGGGAACGACCGGTCGACCTCCGATTGCTGCGGCAGGTAGGCGATGTCGTCCCGCGCGACCCCGCCGAAGGCGA
>JAPPHW010000187.1 GCA_028820945.1 Defluviicoccus sp. | reverse complement strand
CGATCGCGCGCGGGGTGCGCGTCGATGTCGGGCACGGCTCCCATTTCAGCTTCAGGCTGGCGCGCGCCGCGCTCGATCAGGGCATCCGGCCGTTCACCTTGGGCGCCGACCTGCACGGCTACTCGATCGCGGTGCCCGAGGACCGGTCCGAAGAGATCGGGCTTCCCGCCAACGACCGGGCGCCGTTCGGGCTGTGCCACGCGATGACCGAGCTTCTCGCGCTCGGCATGGAGCTTGAGGACGTGGTCGCGACGGTCACCTCGAACGCCGCCGAGGCGATCGGCATGGCGGACGAGATCGGCTCGCTGGCGAAGGGCCGCGCGGCCGAAATCACCGTGGTCGACCTCGTGCCGGGGCCGTGGACGCTGCGCGACAATTCCGGCGAGACGGTGACGGCGGAGCAGGCGGTCGTGCCCCGCTTCGCGCTCAAGGACGGCGTCCGCTACGACGCCGACTCGCCCCTTCTCCCCGAGCTCGCCGCCGCATGACGGAGGAAGCGCGCGGCCGCGTCGCCGGCAGGGCAATTCTGGTCACCGGCGCGGGTTCCATCGGGCCTGGCTGGGGCAACGGCAAGGCGGCGGCGGTGCTCTACGCGCGCGAGGGCGCGAAGGTGCTCTGCGTCGACCGTCGGCTGGAGGCGGCCGAGGAAACCCGCGACATCGTCGAAGGGGAAGGCGGCACGGCGATCGCGCACGAGGCGGACGTGACCGACGAGGCCGAAATCGCGGCCATGGTCGAGGCCTGCGTCGACGCGTTCGGGCGGATCGACATATTGCACAACAATGTCGGCGGCTCGGGCCCCGGCGCCGCGCTGATGGATGTGGCGCTCGACGACTGGAACGACACGCTGGCGCGCAACGTCACCGGCGCCTTCCTCGCCATGAAGGCGGCGATCCCGCATATGGAGGCCGAGGGCGGCGGGGCGATCGTCAACATCTCCTCGATCGCCGGCCTTACCCATATCGGCGTGCCCTCGACCAGCTATTCGGCGGCCAAGGGCGCGCTCAACCAGCTCACGAAGAACATCGCGATCCAGTACGCGGCGAAGAACATCCGCGCCAACTGCGTCGCACCGGGCCTGATGAAGACGCCCTTCATCCTGCGCGAGAAGGACGGCGTCCCCAACCACATCCGCAAGGGCTACGCGACGCCGGAGGAGTACCACGCGGACCGGGCCGCGACCGTCCCGATGCGCCGCATGGGCGACGCCTGGGACGTGGCCAGGGCGGCCCTCTTCCTCGCCAGCGACGATGCCGCCTACATCACCGGCCAGTGCCTGGTGGTCGACGGCGGCCTGACCGCCACCAGCCCGGGGGCGTGAGGGGCCGCGGCTGGCGCGCTCCGGTTCAGCGCATCGCCCTGAGAGATCGCCATTCGGTGTCGGCGAGCACCCGCCTGCCGGCGGCGGCGAGGAAGGCGTCGTCGTTGCCGTCGACCTCGCCGCATACCCGGTTCATCGCTTCGGTAACCTCGTCCTGCGCATGGCGCGCGAGATACTCGCCGAGTGCCGCCGCGTAGACTTCGCTTCGGGACCGCCGTCCCTGCGAGGCCAGCCGTTCGGCGCGTTCGAAAATGTCGTCGGGGATGGATACGGCTGTCTTCATACCCGCAGTATAACCTCCTCCCAAGGCCGGCGATCAAGGGTTTTCCGGATGACGTGCGGTGCGGTCGTCCCGATGCGCCGCATGGGCGATGCCTGGGACGTCGCCAAAGCCGCCCTCTTCCTCGCCAGCGACGATGCCGCCTAAATCACCGGCCAGTGCCTCGTCGTCGACGGCGGACTGACCGCTACCAGCCCGGGGGCGTGAGGGGACGGGTCGTGCCGCACAGCCTGTCACCCCGGACTTGTTCCGGGGTCCAGGGCAACAGGCACGGCCCTCGCCCGGCTTCCCTGGACCCCGGAACAAGTCCGGGGTGACAAAGGAGGGACCCTCTACGCCAGCACCGTCCCCCCGTCCACCGATATGGTCTGACCGGTGACGAAGGCGCTGGCGTCCGACAGCAGCCACATCGCGGTGCCGATCACGTCGTCCGGGGTCATGCTGCGGCGGATGATCTGGCCGTTCCTGATCACGTCGAGCGCGTTGTCGAGCTTGGCGGCGAAGAACTCGCGCGTGCCCTCGGTGACGACCGCGCTCGGCGCCATCGCGTTGACGCGGATGTTGTCGCGCCCGATCTCGCGCGCGAGCCCCCGGGTGAGCCCGACCACCGCCGCCTTCGACGTGGTGTAGTGGAGCGCATAGGGCATGCCGAAGCGCGCGGCGAGCGAGGCGATGTTTATGACGGACCCGCCGCCGCCCTCGCGCATGACCGGCACGACCGCCTTGCAGCAATTCCAGATCCCCTTGACGTTGACCGCCATGGCGTCGTCCCACTCGCCGGGGTCGATGTCGTCGAAGCGCCCGCCGGTCAGCGCGCCGTAGAGCGCGGCGTTGTTGATCAGCCCGTCGATCCCGCCGAACGCGTCCTTCGCCGCCGCGGCCATCGCCCGGCACGAATCCTCGTCGCGCACGTCGAGCGGGACGCCGATGCATTCGCCGCCCTTCTCCCCCACCGCCGCAACGGTCTCTTCGGTCGGGATGACGTCCGCCGCCACCACCTTCGCGCCGAGCTCCGTCGCGGCGAGCGCATAGGCCTGTCCCAGCCCCCGCCCGCCGCCGGTGATCGCGATCGTCTTTCC
>JAPPHW010000088.1 GCA_028820945.1 Defluviicoccus sp. | reverse complement strand
ACGAGGCCGGCGGGCTGCCGGGCCTGCTGCCGGACCGGCCGGGACCGCGCCGGCCCCACAAGCTCAGCGACGAGGTGGTCGAGGCCTTGCAGACGGCGAAGAACGAACAGCCGGAGTTGACCGCCAGCGACCTGGTCGAGCTCGTGCGTGCGCGCTTCGGCATCTCGGTCCATCGCAGCAGCATCGACCGCGCCCTCGCACGGGTAAAAGAACGCCGATGATGCGCCGCCCACCATGCCTCGCGCTCCCCGCGGCGGAGCATTCCGCCTACGGACAGGGCTACGAGAGGATGCGTCGTCATGCCGTCGAGCCTGGTGTCGTCCACGACCGTCACGGCCTCGCCGTGGTGGCGCTGCGCGGCGTCGCGGCCTGGCTGCACGCCTTCGCCGAGCTGCCCGCCCCGCCAACCTCCGTGTGCGCGGAGACCTCGCCCGGGCCGTTGCCCACCGGGGTCGAGACGTCGGCGATCGACATTTTGGTCGCCATGCTCAACGGCCATAGAGAAGGGAAGTCAGCATGAGCACTGCCCATCAGAAAGTAGATACGGGCCATCTGAGCCGCGATGCCTACCTGTATGTGCGCCAGTCCAGCCTGCAGCAGGTGTTCGACCATGGCGAGAGCACGCGCCGCCAGTACGCGCTGCGGGATCGGGCCGTAGCGCTGGGCTGGCCGACCGAGAACATCGTCGTGATCGACAGAGATCAGGGCCTCTCCGGCGCCGACAGCGACCGCGAGGGGTTCCAGCACCTGGTCGCCGAGGTCGGCTTGGGACGGGCCGGGATCGTGCTCGGGCTCGAGGTCAGTCGCCTGGCACGTAATTCCACCGACTGGCATCGGCTGCTCGAGATATGCGCCCTGAGCGAGACACTGATCCTCGACGAGGACGGCGTCTACGATCCCGGCAACTTCAACGACCGGCTCCTGTTGGGACTTAAGGGCACGATGAGTGAGGCGGAGCTTCATATGATGCGCGCCCGGCTGCGCGGGGGGACGCTGAACGCGGCAAGACGCGGGGAGTTGAGGATTCCTCTGCCGGTGGGGCTGGTCTACGACCCGCTCGGCAAGGTTGTGCTCGACCCCGACGAACAAGTGCAGCATAGCCTGCGCCTGCTGTTCGATACCTTCACCAGGACCGGCTCGGCGCAGGCCACGGTGAAGCACTTCAACAACGAGAAGCTTCTGTTCCCGCACCGCCCTTACGGCGGCCCTCACAAGGGCGAGCTGCACTGGAAGCCCCTGAAGTTCTCGCGGGTGCTGCACGTACTTCACAATCCGCGATACGCGGGCGCCTTCGCGTACGGGCGCACCCGAAGCCGCCGGCGGCCCGGCGGCGGTGTCGAGCACAAGCGCCTGGCGCGCGAGGAATGGACGGTGCTGCTGCCCGACGCGCACCCGGGCTACATCGACTGGCGGCGGTTCGAGGAGAACGAGCGTCAGCTCCGGGACAATGCCCAATCCTACGAAGCGAAGCGCCGCAGCCCTCCGCGCGAGGGACCGGCGCTGCTGCAGGGTCTGGCCACCTGCGGCGTTTGCGGCCGGAGCATGACGGTGCGCTACTACACCCGTGAAGGGCTGCAGTTCCCTTATTATGAGTGCTGTAGGGAAGGCATCGAGACGGCAAGCGCCAGGTGCCAGAGCATGTCCGGCGCCGCCATCGACCGGGCGGTCGGCGAGCTGCTGGTGGAGTTGGTGACACCGCTCACGCTGGAGGTGGCGTTGCAGGTGCAGGACGAACTCACGGTGCGCGCCAATGAGGCCGATCTGTGGCGCGCCCAGCGGGTGCAGCGCGCCCGCGAGGAAGCGGACCTGGCGCGGCAGAGGTTCATGCAGACCCATCCCGACAACCGCATGGTCGCCGACGTGCTGGAGGCGGAGTGGAACGCGAAGCTCCGGGCGCTGAACGAAGCTCAGCACGAGCTCGAGCGCAACCGTGCCGAGCCGGGCCAGGGGTTGGACGATCAGCAACGCCAGCGGATCCTCGCGCTGGCCAGGGACTTCCCCCGCCTGTGGAACGATCCGGCGACGCCGCACCGTGAGCGCAAGCGGCTGGCGCGGCTGCTGATCGACGACGTGACGCTCACCAAGGCCACCCGGAGCCTGGGGGTGCGTCTGCGCGGCGGCGCGATACGAGAGCTGACCTGGACGCCGGACCCACCCATCTATGAGCGCTTAAGGACCAAGGACGAGATCGTCGCCGAGATCGACAGGCTGTTGAACGACCACACCGAAGGCGAGGTCGCGGACATCCTCAACAGGCGCGGCTGCCGAACCGGATACGGTCTTGCCTTTACCCCGAAGTTGGTAAAGGCAACCAGCCATAACCGCGGTCTCAAGTCACGTTATAAGCGCCTGCGGGACCGCGGGCTGTTGACGGCTCGCGAGGCCGCCAAGCGTCTCGCCGTGTCGAAAGATACGGTCCACGCATGGCACAAGGCCGGACTTCTGCCCGCAGAGACACACGGCGAAAGGGGCTTCCGTTTGTTCGAGATCCCCGATCCTCCGCCAACGAAACAATCGGGCCGGTGGCTGTCGCGACGACAGCCGAGCATCAAGCCCCCCTTCAATCGGCATAATGAGGTGTAGTATGAAGCACGGTTCCGCCGTGCCCGAGAGCGCGAGCGCCATGCCAGGCGACGCGCCGAGGACTGCTGTGTCCGATGCCGCAAGCCGGTGCCGGCCGGCGCCT
>JAPPHW010000060.1:348-2689 GCA_028820945.1 Defluviicoccus sp. | reverse complement strand
AGACCGACGGGCCGAGGGTCGGCGTCGCCTATTTCTACATGCCCGCCCATTGCCGCTCGACGATCGGACGGCGGACGGCTCTTCCGATGCGCGGCGAGGACCGCTACGGCCACTGGGACACGGACCCCCTGCCCAGGGAGGATCTCGACCCCGACTGCATGGCCTTCCTAAAGGACATGTGGGCCCGCTACCAGGACACCGAGGTGGCCCAGGAGGCGCGTCGGACCGGCTAAAGCAATATCCAACCGACCGCTGTCGTACCCGGTTGCGTTGCGCGGCCACCCCCTCACCCTGACCCTCTCCCCCGACGGGGGAGAGGGGATATTGGCGACCTCGCCTCTTCTTCTCCCCTCCCGCTTGCGGGAGGGGCCGGGGGAGGGCAGGCCGGATCGTACGGCACGCGAAGAGCGTCCTCGCTTGACCGGCCGACCGCGCCTATCTAGCTAATGAGCGGTCCACTTCGGGCGGGAGCGCGGCTCCATGACCGCCGAACTTACCTTGCGCGTCGACGGAATGACCTGCGGCAATTGCCGCGCCAGGGTCGAGCGCGCGCTGAACGCGCTGGAGGGCGTGGCCGGCGCCGACGTCAACCTGGCGACCGAGCGGGCGCGCATCGTCTACCTGCCGGAGGTCCTGGGCCCGCCGGCGATCGCCGAGGCGATTCGCGGGGCGGGCTACGTTCCGGGCGAAGCCGATGCCGCGGGCGCCCCCGGCGAAGATGCGCGAGCCGCGAACGAAGAAGAGATCGCCACCCTCAAGCGGCGGTTCGTCGTCGCGGCCGCCCTGACGATTCCCCTGTTCCTGATCGCCATGGGATCGATGCTTCCCGGTATCGGCCTCGGTTCCGTCGCCGCCGAAGAGTCGTGGCTCTGGGCGCAGTTCCTGCTCGCGGCGCCGGTCGTTCTGTGGTCGGGGCGCGGTTTCTTCGTGCACGGCTGGGCCGAGCTTCGCCATGCGAGCCCGGGGATGAACAGCCTGGTGTCGATCGGCGCGGGCGCGGCCTTCGCCTATTCCGTCCTGGCCCTCTTCGCGCCCTCGATCTTCCCGGAGGGGACGGCGGTGCCCTATTTCGAGGCGGCCGGCGTCATCGTGACGCTGATCCTGCTCGGCCGGCTGCTCGAAGCCATCGCGCGCGGCCGTGCCTCGGACGCGATCGCGAGCCTGATGGACCTCCGCCCGGCGACGGCGCGTGTGCTGCGCGACGGCGAGGAGCGCGAGGTTCCCGTCGATGAGGTCGCCGTAGGAGATACGGTCTTGATCAAGCCCGGCGAGCGGGTTCCGGTCGATGCGTCGGTGACCGCCGGCAACAGCTTCGTCGACGAATCGACGATCACCGGCGAGCCGGTTCCGGTTGCCAAGGAGGCCGGCGACGAGGTCTTCGGCGGCACGGTAAACGGGGCGGGCGCGCTGACGGTCCGGGTGGTGCGCACCGGCAGGGATACCGTGCTCGGCCGCATCCTCTCCACGGTCTCCGAGGCGCAGGGCGCCAAGGCGCCGATCGCCCGCCAGGCCGACCGCATCGCGGGCATCCTCGTGCCGTGCGCGCTCGTCGTGGCCGCGCTTGCCTTCGTCGCCTGGCTCGCGTTCGCGCCGCCGCCCGCGCTGAGCTACGCCTTCGTCGCGGCGGTCTCGGTCCTCTTGATCGCCTGCCCCTGCGCGATGGGGCTCGCGACGCCGACCGCGATCCTGGTCGGCACCGGCGTCGGCGCGGAGCGCGGCGTGCTGATCCGCAACGGCGCCGCGCTGGAGACGCTGGCGCGCGCGCGCACGCTCGCGTTCGACAAGACAGGCACGCTTACCTCCGGAAACCCGGTGCTGACCGACCGGCTCCTTCCCGACGGATCGGCACCGGTGACGGACGAGGTATTCGCCCTGATCGCGGCGGCGGAGACGCACAGCGAGCACCCCCTCGCGTCCGCCGTCGTCGACGCCGCGGACCGCCCGCTCGCCCCGGTGGACGAATTCTCGGTGGAACCGGGACTCGGGATCGCCGCCCGAGTCGCGGGGCACGAGGTCGTCATCGGCTCCGCCCGCTTTCTCGGGGGCCGCGGCATCGACTGCGCGGTGTCGGAGAGCGTCCGCGCCGACCTTACCCATACCGGAAAGACGGCCGTTCTGGCGGCGGTCGACGGGCATCTTGCCGCCGTTCTCGCGTTTCGCGATCCGCCCAAGGACGAGAGCGCTCAGGCAATTTCCGACCTGGCGGCGCAAGGATTCGATATCGCGATGATCACCGGCGACAGCCGGGGGGGCGCGGCGGCGGGGGGGCGGGGGGGGGGGGGGGGCAGCGGAGGGGGGGGGGGGGGGGCGGGCCGCCGGGCGGGGGGGGGGGGGGGGGGGG
>JAPPHW010000060.1:0-338 GCA_028820945.1 Defluviicoccus sp. | reverse complement strand
TCTTTTTGCCGCCGTGCTCGGTTTGCGCTACCCCCCCACGGCCTCCCGCCCTCAGCAAATTCCCGCCGGGGCGGCCAATTTATTCTTTCTCGCTTTTACCCCCGGCCCCCGCCGCGCGACCGCGCAGGCGGTCGCCAGTTCGCTCGGCATCTCCAGCGTACAAGCGGAGGTCCTGCCGGACCGCAAGGCGGAAGCGGTGAAGGCCTTGAGGCGGGGAAACGGCGCGGTTGCCTTCGTCGGCGACGGCATCAACGACGCCCCGGCGCTCGCCGAGGCCGACGCGGGGATCGCCATCGGGACCGGCACCGACATCGCCATGGAAACCGCGGACGTCGTCC
>JAPPHW010000302.1 GCA_028820945.1 Defluviicoccus sp. | reverse complement strand
TCGCCCTGTTCCGCGGCATGAGCACGCTCGACAACATCATGACCGGGCGCAACACGATGATGCGCCGGAACTTCCTGTGGCAGGCGCTTTATCTCGGCCCGGCGCGGCGCGAGGAGATGGAGCACCGGGCGCATGTCGAGCGGGTCATCGAATTTCTCGAGATCGAGGCCATCCGGCGGGTTCCGGTCGGACGGCTGCCCTACGGGCTCCAGAAGCGGGTGGAGCTCGGCCGGGCGCTCGCCGCCGAGCCCGACCTGCTCCTGCTCGACGAGCCGATGGCCGGCATGAACTCCGAGGAGAAGGAGGACATGTGCCGCTTCGTCCTCGACGTGAACGACGAGTTCGGCACCACCATCGCGCTGATCGAGCACGACATGGGCGTGGTGATGGACATTTCCGACCGCGTCGTCGTTCTCGACTACGGACGCCTGATCGCCGACGGCTCGCCCGACGACGTGCGGGGGAACGAAGAGGTGATCGCCGCCTATCTCGGCGTGGTTCACGACTGACGGCAGGGAAGCGGGCATGGAGTTCATCGAGTCGGTCACGGTCACGCCGTTCGTCATGATCGCGCAGGACTTCCCGGTCTTCTTCGGCGAGGTGGTGTTCAACGGCGTGCTGACGGGCGTGCTCTACTCGCTGGTGGCGCTCGGCTTCGTGCTGATCTTCAAGGCCTCCGGCGTGTTCAACTTCGCGCAAGGGGCGATGGTGCTGTTCGCCGCGCTTACCCTGGTCGGGCTGATGGAGCTCGGGCTGCCGGTCTGGCTCGCCTTCATCGTCACCATGGGCGCGATGGTGGCGCTCGCCTATCTGGTGGAGCTGCTGGTGCTGCGCCACCTGATCAACCAGCCGGACATCATCCTGTTCATGTCGACGATCGGGCTGACCTTCTTCCTCGAGGGGTTCGGAGAGACGTTGTGGGGCTCCAACGTCAAGAAGCTCGACATCGGAATCCCGGACGTTCCGGTCGATGTCGTCGGCATGTTGTTCAACAGCTTCGACCTGATCGCGGCGCTGGCCTGCGCGCTGCTGGTGACCGGGCTCGCCTTCTTCTTCCAGTACACGCCGACCGGGCGGGCATTGAGAGCGGTCGCCGACGACCACCAGGCGGCGCTGTCCGTGGGGATTCCGCTCAAGAAGATCTGGATCATCGTCTGGTCGGTCGCCGGCATCGTGGCGCTCGTCGCGGGGATCGTCTGGGGCGCCAAGAGCGGCGTGCAGTTCTCGCTCTCGCTGATCGCGCTGAAGGCACTGCCGGTGCTGATCCTGGGCGGCTTCACCTCGGTGCCGGGAGCGATCGTCGGCGGGCTGATCATCGGCGTCGGCGAGAAGATCGCCGAAGTCTATTGGGGCCCCGCCGTCGGCGGCGCCATCGAGAACTGGTTCGCCTACGTGCTTGCGCTGGCCTTCCTGTTCGTCAGGCCGCAGGGCCTGTTCGGCGAGCGTATCATCGAGAGGGTCTGATTCATGCTTTACCGGGAAACAGGCCAGTTCAAGACGACCTACGCCGCCGACCAGGCGATCTTTCCGATCTTCCAGGACCGCGTCTTCCTGTTCGCGCTGATCGCGTTCGCGTATATCGCAATTCCTCTGATCGCATCGGAATACATGCTGCAGGCGGTATTGATCCCGATGCTGATTTTTTCGATCGCGGCGGTGGGGTTGAACATTCTTACCGGCTATGCGGGCCAGCTGTCGCTCGGCACCGGCGCTTTTATGGCGATGGGCGCCTATTCCGCCTACAAACTGACCACCGGCTTCCCGGAGCTCAACATCATCGTTGTGTTTATTCTGTCCGGCGTGGCGTCCGCGCTGGTCGGTATCCTGTTCGGTCTGCCCAGCCTGCGCATCAAGGGATTTTATCTCGCCGTCGCCACGCTGGCGGCGCAGTTTTTTCTTGTCTGGATGTTCAATCGCGTTCCCTGGTGGTACAATTACCATTCCAGCGGCACCATTACCGCGCCGCCCCGCGAATTCGCCGGGGTCATGCTGACCGGCCCGACGGCGACCGCGGAGACGCGCTATTTGCTGGTTCTCACCTTTTGCATCCTGGGCGGCCTGCTCGCCAAGAACCTGGTGCGCGGCAGGGTCGGACGGCACTGGATGGCGATCCGGGACATGGATATCGCCGCCGAGATCATCGGCATCCGCCTGTTGCCCAACAAGCTGCTCGCCTTCGCCATCAGCTCGTTCTATTGCGGGGTGGCGGGCGCGTTGCTGCTGTTCTCCTATCTCGGCAGCGCGGAGACCGAGGCCTTCGACATATTCGTGTCCTTCGAAGTCCTGTTCATGATCATCATCGGCGGGCTGGGCAGCATCCTGGGCGCGTATCTGGGGGCCGCGTTCATCTGGCTGTTGCCGATATTCCTGACCAACGCGCCGCAGCTGGTCGGGCTCTCCATGCCGGTCGATTTCCAGAAGCACCTGGAGGTCATGATCTTCGGGTCGCTGATCATCGTTTTCCTGATTTTCGAGCCGGCCGGCCTCGCCCGGCTGTGGCAGATCGCCAAGGAAAAGCTGCGGCGATGGCCGTTCCCGTACTGACTCGTTCGGTTGGAGGCTTATATGGATAGGTTGACGGCCGGTCGGCTCGGGACACGAATTTCGCCGAACCGGCATCTGCCCCGCCGCCGCCCCTCGCCGTCATGCCCGGACTTGTTCCGGGCATCCACGTCTTGCGGCATCGCGGTGCG
>JAPPHW010000355.1 GCA_028820945.1 Defluviicoccus sp. | reverse complement strand
GCAGGAAAGGCGCATCGCAGGCGAAGCTCGCGACATGGCTGCAGCCCCGGCCGTGCTCGCGCGCCCATTCCAGGCCGGCGAGCACGCCCGCCAGCGGACCGGGAAAGCCCCGGACCGAATCCGGAACCACCGGGAGCCCGGTCTCGGCGAAGCGCGAGGGATCGCCGTTGGCGTTGAGCGCGAGAATGTCCACCTGAGGCGCGGCGCGGGCGATGACACGCTCCAGAATGCTGCGCCCGCCGAGCATCCTCAGCGCCTTGTCGCCGCCGCCCATGCGGCGCGACAGCCCGCCCGCGAGCAGGATCCCCGCGATTCGCGGTTTCACGGATCTGTCCCGACCGGCGCCATGTCCATCCGGATGGGATCGGTCCCGAGCGCGCGATTCACCAGCGCCGCGTCCTCCGGCGCCAGCGCCGACGTATCGAGGACGACCCGGGCGATGTCGGCGAACGGGTCGCGCGGAATGCCCTGGATATTCTCGCAGGCCGACAGCCCGGCCCCGGAGGCGACCCGGTGTTCCAGCCGCGCCTTCAGCGCCCCTTCCGCCAGGTCCAGGAGTTCGTCGGAGAAGTCTTCGCCGCAGAAAGCGACATAGAAACGGGTCCGCAAAACCTCCGCTGTCGCCGCGCGGGACGCCGATTCGAGGTCGTTATAGGCGCCCAGGCGGGCGCCGGCATCGCCCGCGAAGACCGTGCGCCCGCGGTCGTCGCGCAGCGGAGTCTGGAGAGCGAGCATCGCCGTCAGATGCTGGTCGATCCGCGTCAGCACGGACCGGCTCTGTCCGACATAGCTCACCGTCCGGCCCCCGGCGTAGCGCTTGATTCGGAGATAGACTCCCGGATCGCGCAAGTCTTCCAGCGCGGCTTCGTCGCCCGGGAACAGCCCGGCGCCGACCGGGCCCAGCCAGGCGAGGATCAGCTCCAAACCGCCCTCACCCGGCGCGAGCGCCCTTGCGCTGCGCCGTCGCCGGTTCCTCGCCGATCGCCTTCGGGTCCGCGTCGTAGACGATCCGGCTCTCCCCGGCGAGCGCGATGAATCGCCGGCCCCTCGCCCGGCCGATAAGCGTCAGGTTGGCCTGGCGCGCGAGATCGACTCCCCAGGCGGTGAACCCCGACCGCGAGACCAGGATCGGGATCCGCATCTGGACCGTCTTGATCACCATCTCGCTGGTGAGGCGGCCCGTGGTGTAGAACATCTTGCCTTCGGGCGCGATGCGGTTCAGGTGCATGTAGCCGGCGATCTTGTCGACCGCGTTGTGTCGCCCGACGTCCTCCATGTAGATCAGCGGACGGTCCTTCTCGCACAGCACGCAGCCGTGAATCGCCCCCGCCTCTAGGTATAGGCTCGGCGTCGTGTTGATCGACTTGGCGAGCGCATAGAGCCAGGAGGTCCGGATTTCCGCCTCCGGATCGAGCGTGACCTCCTCGAAGGTCTCCATCACGTCGCCGAACACGGTGCCGAGAGCGCAGCCCGAGGTCCGGGTGCGCTTCTTCATCCGTTCCTCGAAATCGGTCTCGTGCGCGGTGCGGACGACGACGGTCTCGATCTCCTCGTCGTAATCGACGCCGGTCACCTCGTCGTCGCCCTTCAGCATGTTCTGGTTGATCAGGTAGCCGACGGCCAGACAGTCGACATAGTCGCCGATCGTCATCAGGGTGACGATCTCCTGGCTGTTGAGGAACAGCGTCAGCGGCCGCTCCACCGTGACCGAGGTCTCGATCGCCTTGCCGTCCTGATCGACGCCCGGCACGCGCTCGGTGAGCCGCTCGTCGGCGGGATCCGGTTTGACCAGATAGTCCATCGCCAGGGGAATATGTGCGTACCCGGCGCGGCGGACAACAGATTTGCATGTCTCATTCCGCGGTCGGGTCATGTAGATTCTCTTCCGCCGCAACTCAAAGGGAGATCGAACCGTGTCCGAAGCGGGTTCCCTCGTAACCACGGAATGGCTCGAAGCGCATCTCGACGATCCCGGCGTCCGCGTCGTCGAAACCACCTGGTACCTGCCGACCGACGGCCGGTCGGGGCGCGCCGAGTACGAATCGGGACATATCCGGGGTGCCGCGTACTGGGACATCGACGGCATCGCCGACCCGGGCGACGCAAGACCCCACATGGCACCCTCCCCGGCCGGATTTGCCGCCCATATGGAGGAACTCGGCATCGGCGATTCGACACGGGTCGTCGTTTACGACCGGGTGGGAATGATGACCGTCGGCCGGGCGTGGTGGATGCTGCGCTATTTCGGCCACGATTCGGTGTCGATCCTGGATGGCGGCTTCGGCAAATGGACCGCGGAGGACCGGCCGACGGAGGCCGGACCGCGATCGTCCCGCCCCGCGCCGGATGGCTTCATCGCCCGGCCGCGCGCGGAACGGATTTCCGACCTCGACACGATCGTGGCGAGCCTCGACGGCGCTGCGCTGCAGATTCTCGATGCCCGCGCGCCGGGCCGTTTCGCCGGCACCGAGCCGGAACCGAGGCCCGGATGCCGGTCAGGCCACATTCCGGGCAGCATGAACCTGCCCTACAACCGTCTGGTAAATCCGGAGACCGGGGAAATACGGTCGCTGGACGAGATCCGCGGGCTGTTCGCGGACGCCGGAATCGACATGGCCCGGCCGGTCACCACCACCTGCGGATCGGGCGTGACGGCCTCGCTGCTCGCCTTCGGGCTGCACCTGATCGGCCAGGACGACGTCG
>JAPPHW010000203.1 GCA_028820945.1 Defluviicoccus sp. | reverse complement strand
TGATCGACGCCGACATCGTGCTGGAGACCGGGCCCGACATCATCGGCCACATCAACGGCGGGCACACCTCGCTGCCGCGCGACCAGATCGCCTGCCTCTGCGAGCAGTGCCAGGCCGGGATCGAGATCGTCCATAACGGCAACGAGGCCTCCGCCCTGTTCGCGCTCAGGACCGCGCGCGAGCTCGACCAGCTTCACCGCGTCATCCTCGGCACCGACGGCCCAGCGGGCTCCGGCGTTCAGCCGCTCGGAATCCTGAGGATGGTCTCCATGCTGTCGGCACTCGGCGACGTACCTGCGGAGACCGCGTTCTGCTTCGCCACCGGCAACACCGCGCGGATGCGCGAGCTCGATTGCGGGCTGATCGAAGAGGGCCGCGCCGCCGATTTCGTCCTCATCGATCGCGCCCAGCACACCGCGGGCAAGGACCTGCTGGAATCGGTCGGAATGGGCGACATTCCGGGTGTCGGCATGGTGATCATCGATGGCAAGGTCGCGTCCGGCCGAAGCCGCAACACCCCGCCCGCTGAACGGCTGCCGGAGGTGCTTTAGGCCCTAGCGCAGCCCGTCTTCGCCCTTCGCCTCGTCGGTCGTCAGGCCGCCCACGCGGGGGAAGGGACGGCCGGAGTCGGTGACCGCGACGGCGACCAGGATCTCGTCCGCGCGCGGGGCGTCGGCGAGGCGGACCTCGATCCCGTCGAAATGGCTGCGGACATAGGCCGCGTCCTTGTGGCCGAGCGGAATGTCGATCGGGGTGCCCGGCCCGCCCATCTTCTTGACCGAGGGGACCAGCGCGGCGCCTTTCTCGACCGCCTTGCGCAGCGGCGCGCCGAGCTTCGGGTGCAGGATCGCGGCGGCGTGCTCCCACTCTCCCCGTTCGCCCACGATCGCCGCCTTGCCGTAGCTCTCCGCCTCCTCGGGGCGGATGCCGAGCGCGTTCACGCACATGTCGCCCAGCGTCCCGCCGAGCTCCGCGCCGATATCCATCAGCGGCGTCAAATCCTCCTCGTAGCGATCGGCGAACGGGTTTCTGATCACCGCGATGGCCGCGGCCTTCCGGGTCGGCGGATCGACCGGGCGGCCGATATCGGACCGGATTTCCTCGACGACGACGCTGGTCTTCCTGATTTCGGCGCTCATCGCGGCCTCCCTACGCTGCTTCCGCCCTGATCCGCAGATCGATCTTGCGGCGGAACAGCGCCGCGGGCGCATCCAGGTCGAGCCCCACCCTGAGGCCGCCCTCGAACTTGTCCTCCTCGTGCTGGATGGCTTCCAGCACCTCCTTGTCCTCGGCGAAAGCGACGCGGAACTGCCCGGAAA
Organism: Defluviicoccus sp.; assembly: GCA_028820945.1. The sequence continues at coordinate 1,389 of JAPPHW010000203.1, read as the reverse complement.
TACCCTCGCCCACGGTCGGGTCGTCGGCACCGAAATTCCGCACGTGCAGCCAGTAGTCGTAGCAACTCGTCTCGGTCTCGGGCGTCATGAAGTGGCACGAGAACACCCGGATGCAGTTGTCGAACGCGCCCGCCTTGGCCCTGAACCCCGCCCCGGCCGGAGCGGTCCCGAAGTCGATGATCGCGATCGACGGCGTGTGCATGTGATAATATTGCCAGCGGTCGACCGAACCGTCGAAATTGCCGAACGCCTTGGCGAAACCGATGGGCTCGGAATCGAGCGACCAGCGATGGGTGGTCACGCCCCATTCCTCCTCCTCGAACTCGACGCCCACACCTTCCGAACTCGGGCTGCCGAGGGTCGTCGGATGAACGTATTCGACATGCGAGGGGTCGCTCAGGTTGTCGCACAGGAGCAGGTAGTCGGCCTTGACGTGGAGCGCGTCCCCGTAGGCGACGCCCCACTCGGGCCGGTGGTATTCGGGGAGGTCGTAAATGTCCTCCGGATCCGCCTCGTCCGGATCGCCCATCCAGATCCAGATCAGCCCCAGCCGTTCGGCCGCCGGATAGCGCTTCACGCGGGCGTTGGGCGGGATTACCTCCTGCCCCGGCACGTGGACGCAGGCCCCGGACCGGTCGAACACGAGCCCGTGATAGCCGCACTGGACCCGGTCGTCGATCAGACGTCCCTGGGACAGCGGCAGCAGCCGGTGCGGGCAGCGGTCGCGCAACGCGACCGGCGCGCCGTCCCCTGTCCGGTAGAGAACCACGTCCTCGCCGAGAATCGTCCGGCGTTCGAGCGTATGGCCGAGCTCGCTTGCCCAGGATGCCACGTACCAAGCGTTCCTGACGAAGGTCATGCTGCTCCTCCAGGCTCGGACCTTCCAGACCTTAGGACCATGGTTGTATGCATACAAACGATTTTCGCCCGCCCGGTCACCCCGCGAGAGCCGCGTTCAGGATCGACAGGATCGCCGTAACCAGTACCGCGATCGCCGCGCCGAAGGTCAGGTTGGCGCCGAAGGCGACGCGTTCCAGACGGACGTTGAAGAACGACGCGGCCGCCACGGTCGATATCGCCGACAGCCCGATCATCGACGCGATCGACCAGGAAACCAGCGCGCTCTGGAACAGTATCAGGTCGGCGACGCCGGTCGGCACCTGGGAGAACAGGACCAGGAAAACCGTGATGGTCACGATCTGGTGGATGCCCGCCAGCGCCAGCGCCGCCGGGACGACGATCACGATAGCGACGATCGCGGGTGCCGGGAGCGTTCCCGGTCCGGGCCAGAGCGCCGGATCGAGGCCGCCGAGAGCGCCGACCAGGACCCGGCCCAGCACGAACGCGCAGGTGACGATGACCAGCTCGCCCAGCACCGACGGCGTGCGG
>JAPPHW010000059.1 GCA_028820945.1 Defluviicoccus sp. | reverse complement strand
AGATCGGCGACCGGGGCGAAGCGATCCGCACCGCCATCGCGGGGCTCGCGGCGGACGACGTGCTGGTCATCGCCGGCAAGGGGCATGAGACCGGGCAGATCGTGGGCGGCGCCGTGCGCCCCTTCGACGATGTCGAGACGGCACGCGAAGCCGTACGCGCGTTGGGGGGCGTCGGAGCATGAACCCGACCCCTCTCTGGACATCCGTCGAAGCGTCCGAAGTCACAGGCGGCAGCGCGACCGGCGCGTGGGAGGCGAGCGGTGTATCGATCGACAGCCGGACCGCCGTGCCCGGCGACCTGTTCGTCGCCATAGAGGGTCCCCAGAACGACGGCCACGACTATGTCCGTGCCGCGCTCTCCGCCGGAGCGGCGGCAGCGGTCGTGCACCGCCGGCCCGACGGCATCGGCGCGGACGCGCCGCTTTTGTTTGTCGAGGACACCCTCGCCGCGCTGACCGCGCTCGGCCGCAAGGGACGCGACCGCAACACGGCCCGCGTCGTGGCGGTGACCGGCAGCGCCGGCAAAACCGGCACCAAGGAAGCGCTGCGCCACGCGCTGGCCAGGCAGGGCACGACCTCCGCGAGCGCGGCGAGCTACAACAACCTCTGGGGCGTTCCCCTGTCGCTCGCGCGCATGCCTCCGGACTCCGCCTTCGGCGCGTTCGAGGTCGGCATGAACCGCGCCGGCGAAATCGCCCCGCTCTCCCGCCTCATCCGCCCCCATGTCGCCGTCGTCACCAATGTCGAGGCCGCGCATATCGCGTTCTTCCCCACCATGGAGGCCGTCGCCGACGCGAAGGCCGAGATTTTCAAGGGCGTGGAGCCCGGCGGGGCCTGCGTGCTCAACCGCGACAACATGTTCTTCGATCGTCTGCGCACCTCCGCGGCCCGCAGACCGGACATTCGAACCGTTTCGTTCGGCCTTTCCGACGCCGACGTGACTGCCCGCGAGGTTTCGCTCGACGAGGGAGGCAGCGATGTCGCGGCGGAGATCCACGGGCGGCGGATCGCCTACCGCGTGGCGCTCCCCGGCCGGCACTGGGTGCTCAATTCGCTTGCCGTCCTTGCCGCGGTGGAAGCGCTTGGGGCGGATGCCGAGGACGCCGCCGCCAGCCTGCGAACCCTACGGCCGCTGCCGGGACGCGGCCAGCCGCACAGCGTCGCCTGCGACGGCGGCACGTTCACGCTGATCGACGAGAGCTACAACGCCAACCCGGCCTCCATGCGGGCGGCGATCGAGACCCTGGGCAGGGCGCGGCCCCGTGGCGCCGGCCGCAGGATCGCCATCCTCGGCCCGATGCGCGAGCTCGGGCACGAATCCGCGTCGTTTCACGAGGGCCTTGCCGACCCGCTGGCGGAAAGCGGCATCGACACCGTCATGGCGGCGGGCGACATGCGGGCGGTGCTGAACCGGCTGCCGGCGGACATGCGGGGCGCGACGGCGGAGACCGGCGAGGCGCTCGCCGAGACGGCCGTCGAGACCGTCGGTCCGGGCGACGTGGTGATGGTCAAGGGCTCGAACGCAAGCCGGATGGATGTCGTGGTCGCGCGGCTGTTGCATGCCGCCGACGCGCGCCGGGCCGTGGCCGCGGGAAACTGAGGGGCGCCGCAGGTCATGCTGTACAACGCGCTCTTTCCCTTCGCCGACGACGGCGGTCTTCTCAACCTGATCCGCTACATCACGCTCAGGACCGGGGGCGCCGCCGTCACCGCGTTGGCCCTGTCGCTGATCCTGGGTCCTTCGCTCATCCGCTGGCTCAAGCTGCAACAGGGCGAAGGCCAGCCGATACGCGAGGACGGGCCTCCGTCGCACCTGCTGACAAAGAAAGGCACGCCCACGATGGGCGGCGTGCTGATCCTGTCGACGATACTGATCGCGACGCTGCTATGGGCCGATCTTGCCAACCAGTATGTGTGGATCGCGCTGTTCGTGACCCTGTGCTTTGGCGCGATCGGCTTCGTCGACGACTACCTCAAGGTGAGACGACGGTCGAGCGGCGGAATGTCCGCGCGCATGAAGCTGCTCGTTCAGATCGCGGTCGGAACGGTCGCCGCTTATTGGATGACCCAGGCCACGACGGGGCCGCTTGCGATGGGGCTCACCGTGCCGTTCCTCAAGGAGGTGCTGGTGCCGCTCGGCTGGTTCTTCCTCCCCTGGGCGGTGCTGGTGCTGATCGGGACGTCCAACGCGGTCAATCTCACCGACGGTCTCGACGGTCTGGCGATCATGCCGGCGCTGATCGCCGCCGCGTGTTTCGCGATGATCGCCTATCTCGTCGGCAATGCGGTGTTTTCCAACTACCTGCAAATCCATTACGTGCGGGGCGCCGGAGAACTGGCGGTCTTCTGCGGCGCGCTGGTCGGCGCGGGGCTCGGTTTCCTGTGGTTCAACGCGCCGCCCGCGATGGTGTTCATGGGCGACACCGGAGCCCTCTCCGTGGGCGGCGCGCTCGCTGCGGTAAGCCTGATCACCAAGCACGAGCTCGTGCTCGTCATTATCGGCGGCCTGTTCGTGCTCGAAGCGGTTTCGGTCATCGTCCAGGTGGTCTCGTTCAAGCTCACCGGGCGGCGGATCTTCCGCATGGCGCCGCTGCACCACCATTTCGAACAGAAGGGCTGGGCGGAATCGACCGTCGTCATACGGTTCTGGATCATCGCGGCGGTGCTCGCGCTGGCCGGGCTGTCCACCCTCAAGCTGCGCTGATCCGATGCGAAT
>JAPPHW010000233.1 GCA_028820945.1 Defluviicoccus sp. | reverse complement strand
GGGTGAGCTGGGGCCTCTGGGACTACTGGGTCGAGGCCTATGTCAACAACGACCACTCGGGACAGTCGGCATGGAACCCGGTGATCTGGCCGTTCCGACTGGTTTTTTTCCTCGGCTATTTCCTGCTCGCGCTGCAGGGCGTGGCCGAGCTCGTCCGATGCGTCCGCTTCCTGACCGGGCGGACGCCCGAACCCCGGGCACCCGATGGGTGAGTTTCTCGCCCTGGCGATGTTTCCGGCGCTGTTGCTGGCGCTGTTTCTCGGGTTTCACGTCGCCTTTTCGATGATGGGCATCGCGCTGGTCTTCGGGTATCTGACCTTCGATGCCGCGGTGATTTTCCAGTTCGCCCAGAAGATCGACGCCGTCGCGTCCAACTTCGTTCTCGCGGCGGTGCCGCTGTTCATCTTCATGGGGGCGATGCTGGAGCGTTCCGGGATCGCCGAACAGCTCTTCGAGGCGGTGCATCTGTGGACCCGTCGGCTGCCCGGCGGGCTCGCCGTCGGCACGGTGGTCATGTGCGTGATCTTCGCCGCGTCGTCGGGCGTCATCGGCGCGACCGAGACCGTGGTCGGCCTGCTGGCGATCCCGGTGATGATGAAATACGCCTACGACAAGGGGCTGATCTCGGGCACCATCTGCGCCGGAGGCTCGCTCGGAACCATCATCCCGCCCTCGGTCGTGGTGGTGGTGCTGGGCCCGGTGGCCGACGTCTCGGTGGGCGATCTGTTCGTCGGCATGGTGTTCCCCGGCCTGCTGATGGCCGGGCTCTACATCGCCTATATCCTGGTCCGCTGCACCGTCGACCCCGGAGCCGGGCCGCGCATTCCGCCGTCGGACGACGAGCCGCCGCTCCTCGAGCGGATCCGCATCACCCTGATCGCCCTCGCCCCGCCGGTTGCCATGATCACCGCGGTGCTGGGCTCGATCATGTTCGGCCTCGCCGCGCCGACCGAGGCGGCCGGGCTGGGCGCGCTGGGCTCGATGATCCTCGCGATCCTCTACCGACAGTTCAGCCTCAGGGTGCTGAACGAGGCGGTGCTCAAGACGCTGAAGGTCACCTGCATGATCTTCCTCATCCTGCTCGGCGGCAACATGTTCGCCGGGGTCTTCGTGGCCGCGGGCGGCATCGCGCTTGCCCAGGACCTCATCGAGCAGGCCGCGCTGGCGCCATGGGTAACGCTGGCGGTGTTCCTCTTCATCTGCTTCGCCGCCGGGTTCGTGCTCGACTGGATATCGGTGCTGCTGATCTTCATCCCGGTCTTCATGCCGATCGTCCAGTCGATGGGTTTCGATCCGGTCTGGTTCTGCGTGATGTTCCTGGTCGTCATCCAGACCAGCTACCTGACGCCGCCGATGGCGCCCGCGATCTTCTACCTGCGCGGCATCAGCCCGCCGGAGATCACGCTGCGCCACATGTTCGCCGGCGTGGTCCCGTTCATCTTCCTGCAGCTCGTCTGCCTCGCGATCGTCGGCTATTTTCCGCAGATGGTGCTGTGGCTGCCGGCGCAGTTGCTGGGATTCAGGTAGGAGTCGGGCGGCGTCCCCTCCCGCGCCGGGTGCCCGAGACGACGGACGTGGATGCCCGGAACAAGTCCACTGCTGTCCGGTTTAATTCCGGCGCGGATGTAGCGCCCATGGGCGAGACCGTCTCCGCCCCCCGCTGTCACCCCGGACTTGATCCGGGGTCCAGGGAAGCCGGGCGAGGGCGGTGCCTGCGGCCCCCGGATCGGTGTCCGGGACAAGCCTGGACCCCGGATCAAGTCCGGGGTGACAGCGGGGGAAATGGACGGCGGGTGTGGGCGGGCTGCAATCCGTGTCCCGACCCGGCGGAAGAGCCGGAAACCCGCCAATACCAACGCCTCGCACCCGGTCCACCGAAGTTAAACCGGACAGCAGTGGACTTGTTCCGGGCATGACGGAAGAACGGAAGAAACGCCGCGGGTCCTGCGCCCGCCCATGTGGAGGACACGATCGTGCACCATGCGACCGCCATTGCTACCGACCGGGCCGCCGACGGAGGGGTTCCGGGACAGGCACCGCCGCGACATGCGGACGCTCCGGTGCCGCGCGCGCACGGTCGGCATTTCCGGGCGCGTCTTTGCCGACCGAAATGCCGACAGGCCGGTCGAGTCGGCAGAGACCGACATTCCCGCCCGGCATCCGCGGGACGCGAATGTCGACACGGTAAGGATTTGCCTACTCGATGCCTATGTCGACGGCGAGCCGGCATGGCCCTGGCCGGGGCGATGTCGTCGACCTTGCCGGGCGCGACGGTGGATGAAACCGGGGCTAAATCTCCACCGCCGCGGCGCGGCGCATGATCTCGGCCACCACGCTGTGGGCGGCGAGGGTCGAGGTCTTGGGGTTGTCGGGCAACGGCTTGCCGCGCACCTTGATGTCGAAGGCGCCGAACGCCCCTTCCACGCGGACATCGTGGATGTTGCCCCCGGCGCCCGGATCGGCGATCAGCCGCACGTCGGTCCGGTCGAACCCGGCGCCGGCGAGCGCGACGGTCGCCGCCACGTTGGCATTCTGCGGGTAGAGCGTCGCCGCCTCGTCCGCGGCGCCCTCGAACAGCACCGTCGGTTCGGCGAGCGCATCGAGATCGTGCGCCTTCTCGGCCGGCGTCCCGCGCCACGCCGCCGGAGGTTTGCGGGAGGTGTAGACGACACGTTCCAGCCCGCCGATACGGGCAGCCGCCAGCGCGTCGGCGCCGGCGACCGCGCCCGCC
>JAPPHW010000401.1 GCA_028820945.1 Defluviicoccus sp. | reverse complement strand
GGGCGCCCCGGTAGTCCGCCTCGGCGAGACGATAATCCTGGATCATCGTGCCCATCGCGCCGTCGAGCACGAGAATGCGGGCGGCCAGCGCCCGCTTCAGCGCGGCGATGCGGCCGGCCCGGGCGCGCTCGTCGGGCCGTTCGTCCACCGTATCCGTGCTCGCGAGGCCCGCCATCGCCGCCGCTCAATCCGCCGGAGCCGCCTCGGAGGCGGATTCGTCCGGCCGAGGACGCAGGCCGAGGATACGGGCGATCGCGTAAGTCAGGTTCGCCCGGTTGAGGGTATAGAAGTGGAACTCGTTCACGCCGTTCGCCCGAAGCACCCGGCACTGCTCGGCGGCGATGGATGCGGCGACCAGTTTTCGGGTTTCGGGATCCTCGTCGAGCCCTTCGAAGAGTTCGGCCATCCAGCGCGGCACCGTCGCGCCGCACATTGCGCTGAAACGCTTGACCTGGGCGAAGTTGGTCACCGGCAGGATGCCCGGCACCACCGGCACGTCGATTCCCGCCGCGAGGACCCGCTCGAGGTAGCGGAGATAAGTCTCGACCTCGAAGAAATACTGGGTGATCGCGCGTGTCGCTCCGGCGTCGAGCTTGCGTTTCAGGTTGTCGAGGTCCGCGGCGGCATCGCGTGCTTCCGGATGCACCTCGGGATAGGCCGCGACGCTGATCTCGAACTCGGCGACGCGCTTCAGCCCCGCCACGAGGTCCGCGGCGAATTCATACCCGTCCGGGTGGGGCGTGTAGCGTTCGGCGTCCTTCGGCGGATCGCCCCGCAGCGCGACGACGTGCCGGATGCCGGCGTCCCAGTAACGGCGGGCGACGGCATCGACCTCCGCGCGGGTCGCCGCGACGCAGGTCAGGTGCGCGGCGGCGCGAAGCCCCGTGTCGCGTTCGATGCGGGTCACCGTGGCGTGGGTCCGGTCGCGGGTGGCGCCCCCGGCGCCATAGGTAACCGAGACGAACCGGGGTCCCAGCGGGGCCAGCCGTCTCACCGTCGACCAGAGCGCGGCCTCCATCTCCGCCGTCCTGGGCGGGAAGAATTCGAAGGACACCTGCGGCGCGCTGCGTGCCGTACTCCAAGACAATTCCAACACCTGCTCGCCGCTCCCGCCCCCTCGCTTGCGCTCTTATAGATGACTTGGCCGGCGACAGGCCCGCGGCGTTTCTTCCGTCATGCCCGAACTTATTCCGGGCATGACAACGAAGGGCAGGCGCCGCGTCGGCCGTGACGGGCGCCGCGGCAAATGCGCGTCCGCCCCGGCGGAACGGCGTTCCGGTCGCCGATCCGCGCCAGCCCACCGCCCGTCAAGTAACCAATATAAGCCCTTATGGATGCGAAGTGCGATTCGCCGGCCGCGCAAAACCGGCACGCAGAGTGACATTTGTGCAACATGCCTGCGAAAGCATCCCCGAAGCGGGCGAGCGCACTGGAAATCGTCGTTGCGCCGAATTAACTTCGGCGCGCTTCGCGGGAAGCGGTGTCCGGTGCCGGTCGTTCGGTCGCCGGCGGACCCGATCCACAGCCGAGCCCCGGGCCGGCATATCGTTGCTCCAAGGCGAGCGCTCGGATGGCGTTATTCTCAGGTTCCGGAAGGCGCGCGCGGCCGACAAGAACGCGCGATCTCCGACGAAGGCCCGCGCGAGCCCTGCTCGCCCTGCTCTGCCTGACAGGGCTGGGGGCCGCGGGCTGCGCGACCTCCCCGCCGGCCGACGATCCCGAGGCGCTGGAGAGTTTCCGGCAGACCAACGATCCGCTCGAGCCGCTCAACCGCGTCGTCTTCGCGGTCAATGTCGAGGCGGACCGGTACATTCTCAAGCCGGTGGCCTATGTCTACAAGGAGACCGTCCCCCAACCGGTCCAGGACGCGATAGGCAATTTCCTCCGGAACCTGGGCAGCCCCGCGGTTTTCCTGAACGCCGCGCTGCAGGGCGATGCGGACCATGCCGGCGCGACGCTGCTGCGGTTCGCGATCAACAGCACCGCCGGTCTCGCGGGCACGGTCGACATCGCCGGGGAGATGGGGATCGTCAGGCGCGACGAGGATTTCGGCCAGACGCTCGCGGTCTGGGGAGCCGACGAAGGGCCCTATGTCGTGCTGCCGCTCCTGGGCCCCTCCAACGCGCGCGATGCGCTCGGCATCGCGGTCGACTACTTCGCCGATCCCTGGACCTATCTTCGCTACGAGAAATTCAATTATTCCCGGTTCGGCGCCGAAATCGTCGATGCCCGGGCACGAAATTTTGACTTGTTGAACGACTTGGAAAAGACTTCGATCGACTACTATGCAGCCGTTCGAAGTCTTTATCGGCAGGATCGCCGCGATGCCATCAGCAACGGAGCCGAAGCGGAGTTGCCGTCGCTCCCCGATATCCCCGACGACGAGGAAGATCTTGAGGATGAAGAGAGAGAACCCGCCCGCCGACCGGCAGAGTAGGAACATGCGCCGCCCCTGGGCCGCGCTGCTGGTCGCGGCCGTGCTGCTGGTCCCGTTCGCCCGGCCGGCGGTCGCCGGCGGGGCCGAAGCCTTCGTCCAGAGCACCGCCGACAAGGTCTTTACGTCCTACACGGGCGAGATCACCGACGAGCAGCGGGCGAAGGCGTTTCGCGAGATCCTGACCGCGACCTTCGAGCTCAGGACCATCGCCCGATTCACGCTGGGCCGCTACTGGCGCGCCGCCTCTTCCGATCAGCGCAAGGAATACCGGCGCCTGTTCGAGGATTTTCTCGTTC
>JAPPHW010000434.1 GCA_028820945.1 Defluviicoccus sp. | reverse complement strand
CTACACGCCGACCACCACCTTCGAGACCTTCCCCTTCCCGGACGGTCTCTCGCCGGACATTCCCGCCGCTGACTACGCCGAAGACCCGCGCGCCGTCACCATCGCCGATGCCGCGCGGCGGCTGGTCGAGCTTCGCGACCGCTGGCTCAACCCGCCCGAATGGGTGGAGTGGAGGGACGAGCCGGTGCCGGGTTATCCGAAGCGCCCGGTCGCCCGCGACGAGGCGGCGGCGAGAGAACTCAAGGCCCGCACGCTGACCAACCTCTACAATGCGCGCCCGCAATGGCTCGCTCAGGCTCACAACGCTCTGGACGCGGCGGTGGCAGCGGCGTATGGGTGGGATGATGAGATCGCGGAGGAACAAGCGTTGGAATTGCTGCTAAATCTCAACGACAATTGTAGAAAAATTGACAATACGGCTCCAAACGCAAAATGAATGCGCCTGCCCAAAAGACGATAAAGCGACTATTTGCCGTGTCTCGCAATCAGTGCACATTTCCCGGTTGCGAAATTCCATTGGTTGAAGACTCCGGAACCGTTACCGGGCAAATAGCTCACATAAGGAGCGTATCTGCCAATGGTCCTCGGTTTGATCCCAAACAAACGGATGAAGCACGTCATTCCTTTGATAATCTTATCTTGCTTTGTGGAAGACACCATAGAGTGATTGATGTTGAAGTCGAAAAATATTTCGTGAAATGTTTGTTGAAAATGAAGTATGAACACGAAAGCCAAGAGATGGTATCCATAAATTCAAAAGTTGAACCCATAGCCAATGCTCTTCTTCAACAATACGAAAATCTGATTATCGCTGAGTCTGGCAGCAAAGTAGCTGTTCATAGTCCGGGTGCTATCCAAACGGATGTCGTGGAGATAAAGACGACACGGAAGACGGTGAATGTTGCAGCCCCACAAGGTACGATAGCCTCAAGTCTGTGGCATATGAACTACACGAAGCACCTGATTGACAGATATCATGAATTCAAAAGAATCGAAGTTGGCAAGGGCGCGATGAAATATCCGGTATTTTATCAACAAATCAAAAGACAATTTGGAACAAATTGGAAGATGGTGGCTTTGGGGAGATTTGAGGATCTTGTAGCGTATATTCAATCGAGAATTGATAAGACGAAACATGGAAGAGTGCAAAAATCTCGTGGCATAAAGAACTATTCTAGTTTTGAGGAATATCTTGAAAAACACGGATATTCGGAATGCTGAGCATGCCCCATGATGCCATGGGGTTACATTGCGAATAGCATCTGAATTGATTTCAAAACCAGCGGCCGTGCAGTCGGGTGCAGCGACGTGAGAGCCGTCAGCGCTGGCGGATGGCAGCGCGGTGGGTTACGTCAGCGCGTCGCGGATGCAGCGGGTCGTGGCGGCATGATCGCCCGTATTGGACCGTCGCGAGGCGTCGAGCCACGCGGCCCGGTCGATCCGGGTCAGGTCGAGGACATGCCCGGCGCGCGCGGCGAGCTGCTTCAGATACTGAAGCTGCGTGCGCCCGTTGCCCTCGCGGAACGGGTGGACATGGTTGACGTCGCCGAGCACCGGGCCGGCGCCCCCGGCGAACCCGTCCGGCCCCAGCCCCGCGAAATACCCCGACGCCACGATGCGGTCATGGACGTCCGCCATGCCGGTCTCGATGAACCGCCTCGGCTGGAACCGGCTCTTGCCCTTGGCGATCTCTACGGTGCGGACCTCTCCCGCCCAGGCATAGACGTCCTGGAACAGGTGGCGGTGGATCGCCTTCAGGTGGGCAAGATCGAAGTCGCCCGCCGGGACGGGCTCAAGAAGGCGCTGGGCGACCAGCTCGCGTTCCGCCGCTTCCAGCGCCGGGGCGTCCCGGATGTCCAGCCTGTTTCGGAGAACACTGTAGTCAGGGGGGTAGCAGTAGTCGCGGTCGCTCATTCCGCCGCGGCGGAGCGGCCGCGGTCCTCGATCCGGCGCAGAATATGAGCGCGCCGCCGCTCGGGCGGCCACCCCTCGCGCTCGAACATCTCGAACATGGCGATCTCCTCCGCCGTCAGCGGATTGCCCTCGATCGCCTGCAAGTGCGCGGCCTCGGCGAGCCGGCCGTTCGCGGCGGTCGTCGCGTTGGAACCCGATTTATGCAGCACCTTGCTCATGTTCGGACCCTATCACGTTCCTTCGGCGGGGGCGATGGGTGAGTGTCCCGCGCCATCGGCGGGCGGTTCGGTCATATCGGCGGATTGCGGCGGGCCGGCCATATGTATGGCGACGGCGCGGCGGCGCATTATCGGGGTTCGGGCGCCGCCTGCCCGTTCCCGCCACGCGCCGATGTCCCGCCGCCGTCCTGCGCGGCAGGGGCGGCGTTGACCGCGGCGTCGAGCAGCCGGTGCAGGGCGGCAAGGTCTGCGCGTTGCAGGAATACCGCCACCCGTGGCCATACCTCGTCCCCGCCGGCGACGCGCTGCGCCTCCGCGAACGTGATCTTCGCGCCGCCCGCCATCATCGTGATGTAGAGCTTGTTGGCGAAGGTCGCGGGCGTCGCGCCGATCCGCGCGTCCTCCTCGGGCGACACCGCCTGGGGCATGTCCTGCTCGCTCATTGTCGTCTCTCCGGCAAGTGGATCATAATATCTCCGCACCGATGCTCGCGGCGATTCTCTCCGCCGCCTCGTGGACGGAATCCTGCGCCAGATGAGCGTATCGGGCCGTGGTCTCGATGTCGTTGTGACCCAGCAGCTTGCCGATCACCGGCAGGGTCTCGC
>JAPPHW010000310.1 GCA_028820945.1 Defluviicoccus sp. | reverse complement strand
CCGAATGGGTGTTCGAGGGCTACGAGGCGCCGGAACCCTGGATCGTCGTCATCGGCGTCGCGATGGACCATGGCGAGCTTGCCAAGGCCCCGACGATACCCGCCGCCGTCGAAACCATGGCGCAGTACAACCGCGGCACCCGCGCCGCGCGCGCCCTCGCCAACTTCATCCAGGCCGCCGGATACCACGCCCGGCCGCATGGCGGTCCGGCGGCCGGGCCCGTGACGCTGATCCCCGCCGCGATCGAGGCGGGGCTCGGCGAGCTCGGCAAGCACGGCTCGATGATCAACCGGGCCTACGGCTCCTCGTTCAGACTCGCCGGGGTGCTGACGGACCTTCCGCTCATCGCCGACGCGAAGGACGTGTTCGGGGCCGACGATTTCTGCACGCGCTGCCAGGTTTGCACCGACGCCTGCCCGCCGGACGCGATCTCGCGCGAAAAGGTATGGGTTCGCGGCGTGGAGCGCTGGTACGTCGACTTCGACAAGTGCATCCCGTATTTCAACGACACCCAGGGATGCGGCATCTGCATCGCCGTCTGTCCCTGGAGCCGTCCGGGGACCGCGCCGAAGCTGGCCGAGAGGATGACCCGGCGGCGCGAGCGGCTGGGCGGTCAGGACTGACGAAGAGCCGCGTCGATCAGCCGGTCGACATCGTCCCCGGTCGTCGCGTAGCTGGTCACCAGCCGGACCGACGCGTTTCCCCGCGCGGCATGGATGTCGAAACCCTCCGCGCGAAGCCCCTCGACCAGCGATTCCGGCATGTCGAGGAAAATCAGGTTGGCCTCGACCGGTGCCAGCAGCGAGATATTCGGATGTTCGATGAGCCCCTCCGCCAGCCGGCGAGCCATCGCGTTGGCGTGGGCGGCGAGCTCGAGCCACAGCCCGTCCTTTAGATAGGCCTCCAACTGGGCGCTCAGGTAGCGCATCTTGGAGTAAGCGTGTCCCGAGCGCTTGCGCATCGGGAAAAGCTCGTCGGCGAAGGACGGGTCGAAGAACACCATGGCTTCCGCGTTGAGGGTGCCGTTCTTCGAAGTCCCGAAGACCACCGCGTCGATCCCGGCGCGGCTCGCGATGTCCGCGGGATGGCAGCCGAGCCATGCGACGGCGTTGGCGAACCGCGCGCCGTCGAGCTGCACGCGAAGCCCCGCATCCCGCGCGATCCGCGCGAGCCCGGCGATCGCGGCCGGGGTGTAGACGGTTCCCCGCTCCGTCGCCTGGGTGAGGCTGAGGATGCCGCCGTTCGCGTCCGCGAGCGACGCGCTCAGCGCCGCGGGGTCGATCCGCGCGAGGTCGCCGACGATGCCGACGCATTCCCCGCCGGCGACGTAGAACGCCGGCGCCCCTTCCTCCGCGACCGCGATATGGGCCTGCTCGTGGCAGTAGAACCGCGCGCCCGGTTCCGCCATCGCCGCCAGGGTGAGCGCGTTGGCCGCCGTGCCGGTGGCGACCGGAAGCACCCGAACGTCGGCTTCGAAAAGTCGGCCGAATATCTCGTCGAGCCGGGCAGAGATCGCGTCTTCCCCGTAGGATGCGGCGGGGCCGCTATTGGCCGCGGCGATGGCCGCCATCACGGCCGGGTGGACCGGCGCCACGTTGTCGCTCACGAAATTGCGCCCCGTCACGGCCGCGCTCCTCCCCTGGGAATCGACGAGGGGGGTTAACCCTCCCGCCCCGGCGTTGCAAGCCGTATAATGGCTGGCATCGATCGGGGAGACCGATGCGCATCGCGGCTTTCAGGACGCTTCTCGTCTGCGCGCTGGTTGCGCTGGCGCCGCCCGCGCTGGCCGCGGGCGCGGTGGACGAGCGCCTCGACGGACCGGCGGTCGGTACGCGGGTGGGCGCGCTGGTCGCCGCCGCGGACCAGGCCGGGGCGATGCGGGACTTCCGCTCGCTGCGCGGCAAGAAGGGGCTGATCCTGCTGGTTTCGCGCTCGTTCGACTGGTGACCCTTCTGCAAGACCCAGGCGGTCGCCTGGAACCGGCATCTGGAAGAGATCGAGGCGCTTGGCTACGGGCTCGCGGCCGTGACCTATGACGGGGTGCCTGTGCTGGAACGCTTCGCCGGCCGGTCCGGGATCGGCTATCCCCTCCTTTCCGACAAGGGATCGAAGATCATCCGGGCGTTCGACCTGCTCGATCCCGGGCCCGCACGGTCGACCCCGTGGTACGGCATCGCCAGGCCGATGATCCTGGTGTTGGACGCCGACGGCGTCGTGCGCCAGCGCTTCTCCACGGAGGGCTACCGCGACCGGCCCGAGGCGGGAGCGGTGCTGAAGGCGATCCGGAGCCGCGCCGGGTCCTGACCCGATTGCCCCTGTTCTCCGGGGCCCGACCGCGCTAGCCTTCGCCCACGATCCGACCCGGAGGGAGACATGGCGCAGCAACTCGACCGCTCGACCGAGGACCTCGGCAACATCGTCGCGCTCGAACACGTCAACGTGCAGATACCGGATCAGCGCCTGTCGACGCTGTTCTACGTCGCCGGGCTCGGGCTCACGCGCGACCCCTACCTGATGACCAGCACGAACAACATGTGGATCAATATCGGACGCAGCCAGTTCCACTTGCCGACCGGCGAGCCGCAGCGCCTGCGCGGCCGGGTCGGGCTGGTGATCCCCGACCTCGAAGGGCTGGTCAAGCGTCTCAAGAAGGTGCGCGGCGAGCTCGAGGACACCGACTTCGACTTCACGCCGGGCAACGACCATGTCGACGCGACCAGCCCGTGGGGCAACCGGATCAGGCTGC
>JAPPHW010000131.1 GCA_028820945.1 Defluviicoccus sp. | reverse complement strand
CCGGGGCCTCGCGGCGGTGTTCATGTCGAGCCTCATGGTCTTCCTGCGCGACGATTCGGACGACCTCGCCAGGACCATGGCGCATCTCGACCGCAATCTCGCGCGTGCCGACCGCTTGATGGCGCGGCTCAACGCCAGGCGGGCGTGAGCTAAACCGGCACGCGCAGCCGCGCCCTCACGCCTCCCTCGGGCGCGGTCTCGATGCGGATGTCGCCGCCATGGCCGCGAATCACGTCGCGGGCGATGGTGAGACCGAGTCCCGTTCCGCCGGTGCCCGGGTTGCGCGAGTCGTCGACCCTGTAGAACGGCTTGAACACGTCCTCGCGGGCGGTCTCGGGGATTCCCGGGCCGTCGTCGTCGACGACGATCTCGATCGTGTCCCGTGTCCGGCGGGCGCGGACCGACACGTGCTCGGCGTGGCGGACGGCGTTTGAGATCACGTTGGTGAGGCAACGGCGGAAGGCGTTCGGGCGGATCGGGATGACGAGGCCCGGCTGCGCCCGGAAATCGACGTCGACCCCGTCCCGCCGCGCGCCCGATACCACCTCGTCGAGTATCGGCGCCACGTCCGCGTTCACCACCGCCTCGGTCCCCTCGCCCGCCGCGAATGCCAGATATTCCTCCACCAGGGATTCCATCTCGCCGACATCCGATTTCAGGTCGGCGATCTGCTTGCCGTCCCCGAGCATCGCGAGCTGCAGCTTCAGCCGGGTCAGCGGCGTGCGCAGGTCGTGCGAGACGCCGGCCAGCATCTCCGTCCGCTGAGCGATCATGCGCCCGATCCGCGCACGCGTCAGGTTGAATGCGGTCGTCAGCGTGCGGATTTCCGACGCGCCCGACGGGCTGAGGTCCGGTACCTCCCGGCCCTTGCCGAAATCGTCGACCGCCACGGCAAGCCGCCTGATCGGCCTGACCTGGTTCCGCATGAAGATGACCGCGATGCCGATCATCGCGAGCGACGTGCCGATCAGCCAGGCGAGGAACAAATAGGTCGTTTCGTTGAACAGCCGCCGCTTCTTGACGAACACGTCGAGCAGGCCGTCGGTGAGCTGCACCTTGATGCGGATCCAGTCGCCATAGCCCTCGGTCTCCATGTGATAGGGCCTGCCGAGCTTGCTGGAGAGCGCCCGGGACAGCCGCCGGTCGAGAATGCCGCCGCCGATCGCAGGGGCCTGACCCGGCAGGGAGGCGCCTGCGGCGAAGCTCGACCGCAACCCCGCGGTCTCCGAGACCCGGAGCGCCGCATCGCGGTTCTCACGGCCCGGAAACGCCTCCATCCCGTCGATCACCATCGCGATGTCGCCCGCGACGGTGGAGACGAGGCGCTTGGTGACGATGTCCCAGTGCCGGTCGTAAAACGCCCAGGTCGCCACCACCTGCACCACGATCATCGGCGTCACCAGGATCGTCACCGATCGTCCGATCAGCGTTCTGGGAGCGAAGCGCTTGAGCAGGGCGAACATCGGTGTCAATCGGGCTGCAGAACGTAGCCCTCGCCCCGGACCGTCTGGAGGTAGCGCGGGAACCGCGGGTCGGGTTCGATCTTGCGGCGAAGGCGCGTGACCTGGACGTCGACGGTGCGCGCGGTCCCTTCGATCCGGCTCTCGACGGCCAGGACGTCACGCGACAGCGTAACGCCGGGCCGGAGGGCGAAAGCGCGCAGCAGTCTTCGTTCGGCCGGCGTCAGGTGGACGGCGAGGTCGTTCCGGGTGAGTTCGGTGCGTTCGACGTCGAAGTTGTGCTCGCCCAGCCGCAGCACCGAGGCCGTCCGTGGCGCCCGCCGCAGCAGGTTGGAAATCCGCAGCACAAGCTCACGCGGCTCGAACGGCTTGGCGAGGTAGTCGTCCGCGCCCCGCTCGAGTCCGTCGATCCTGTCCTCCGGCTCGTTGCGCGCGGTCAGCAGCAGGATCGGCGTTTCGGACACCCGCTTGAGCGACGCGGTCAGCGCCAACCCGTTCTCGCCCGGCATCATCACGTCGAGCACGATGAGGTCGAACGCCATGTTGCGGAGCCTTGCCCTGGCCTCCGCGGCGTCGCCCGCCCCGGTCACCCGGTAGCTGTTGCCGCTCAGATATTGCTTGAGAAGGTCGCGCAACCTGTCGTCGTCGTCGACAACGAGGATATGCGGGGCGTGATCGTTCATCGCGTTCCCCCGCCGGGTACGGCCGTCCTGCTCAGGGGCCGAGCGCCGTCGCGTCCGCCGCCATCCCGCCGAACAGGCCGAGCATGCGTTCGCGCCATTCGTGAACCGGATCGTCGGGTTGGATGATCCGGCAGGGGCTGACGATCCGGATCCACTGGCAGGTTCCCATCAGGATGTAGTCGGCATAGCCCGGCTCGTCGCCCGAAATGTAGGGCTGGTCCGCGAGGACCGCGCGCACCGGAGCGAGGGCCGCCCGCGCCGCCGGCAGGCGCTCGTCGCGCGCCGCGTGCAGCGCATCGAGCGTCGTTCCGAACCGCTTCTCGCGGGTCTCCAGGAAATAGTCGCGGTCGCGCTCGTCCACATTGTCGTATACGTCCCTGACCACCAGCAGGATGAAGCTGGGGTTCACCTGGAGATCGGACCAGGAGTTGATGAACCGCGCCATGGCGCGCTCGGCGGCGCTCGCGAACAGCGGCGGAAGGTCGGGATAGGCCTCGTCGAGATAGCAGGCGATCGCCCAGGAATCGTTGATCGTCTTGTCCCCGTCGCGGATCACCGGAACGCGCTCCTGGCCGCTGAAGGCGATCGCCTGCTTGTCGGCGAA
>JAPPHW010000108.1 GCA_028820945.1 Defluviicoccus sp. | reverse complement strand
ACGAGGATCTGCCAGAGCCCGAACACGAGCGTCGGCGGCCACAGCGCGGCCCACAACCAGACCGGCAGATGATAGGCCAGCAGACGATTGTCCGGCGTCGCGGCCGGATCCATGTTCCGTTCTTCCGCGCCCAGCGCCTCGTCGAGCGGGCCCGCGAGCGCGAAGAAAACGAACGGCGCGGCGATCCACCAGCCGCCGTAAATCGCGGCGGCGACGATGAGGGGAAAGACCAGGAGGGGCAGGTAATGCGGAAGGGCGTTGCCGACCGACGGTTCGAACGTCTCGCCGCCGGTGGCAGCCATCGTGGCCGAGCCGGCTGGCTCCACCCGGTCGATCGCCATGGCGATATCCTCCATCCAGCGGCATCCACGCCGGTTCGGACCCACAAATGTCCCGCGAAAATGTCCGGGTCAAGCGGTTTTCAGGCGCATTGGCGCCGCCGATCCCGATGGTAAAATCCCGCCGAAGCCGCAGTTCGAGGAGAGACCATGTCCGGAATCGGCTACGAAGGCCCTTACCGCGTGCGCGAGACGCTGGCCGACGCGCACCGCCTCGCTTGGCGCCGGATCGCCGAGCCGGGCGCCTGGCTCGACGGCGCCCGCCGCGTGGCGGTCGCGGCGGAGGTCCGCGCCGCCGAGGACTGCCCGCTCTGCCGCGAACGAAAGGAGGCGCTCTCGCCATTCGCGGTGGAAGGCGAGCACGAGGCCACCGACCGGCTGAGCGCGGCCGAGGTCGAGCTGGTCCACCGCCTGACCACGGATCCGGGCCGCCTCAGCCGGGCATGGTGCGAAGGGATTCTGGCCGCCGGGGTGAGCGAGGAAATCTATGTCGAAATCGTCAGCATCGTGTGCATCACGATGGTGATCGACACCTTCCGCCGGTCGCTCGACCTCGCGCCGTTCGACCTTCCCGAGCCGGTGGCGGGCGCGCCGACGGGCTATCGCGCCCCGGGCGCGAGGCGCCATGACGCCTGGATCAGCCTCGTCCAGCCCGAGGATGTCGTGGAAAGCGACGGCGATCTCTATGGACCCACGGCCTCGCCGGTGGTCAAGGCGCTGTCGCTGGTCCCGCGGGCCAAGCGCGACTACTGGGATCTCGCGGAAATCCATTATCTGCCGGGAAGCGAGATGACCGATTTCGCGACGGGGGTACGCGCCATCGATCGGATGCAGATGGAGCTGGTGGCCGGCCGGGTTTCCGCGCTTCATCAATGCGTCTATTGAACCAGCGCCCATGCCTTCATGCTCCGTGCGAGCACCGAAGTTTCGGGCGCCGAGTTCGACCTCAACGCGGTCACCGGCGCGGCGACCGGCGACGGGGGAATCGAGGGCGGGATGCTGCTGCACGCGTTTGCCGAGGCCGTGACGCTGCGCGACGCCGCGCGGACGGCGGAGTTGAGGGACGCCCTCGTCGAGACGCTGGGAGAGCCGGCGATGATCGACGCCGCGGCCACGGCCGCCGCGTTCCACGGCTTCGTCCGCCTCGCCGATGCCACCGGCACGCCACCGGAGGGCGCGGCCGGCGGGCAGGTGACGATGGAGTTCCGCGACTCGCTCGGCATCAACGAGTTCTACGGCGCCCGCAACGCCTAGCCCGCGCTTCCCGCGAGCGGCGGACGGAAAACCGGAAACCGACAAAAATAGCCTAAAAGAGAAAAATTCTCTTGACTCGGGACACGTTTGAGGCCATATTTCTCACAGTCGAGAATTGGGGGCGCCGGGGAGTTCGGCGCCCCGCTTTCCCCAGCGTCATGCCCGGACTTGTTCCGGGCATCCACTTCCCCCGCCGCCGCCTCGCCCTCTCCCGGCTCGCACCGCGATGCCGCAAGACGTGGATGCCCGGAACAAGTCCGGGCATGACGACCGGGAGGAAGAGGCGTACCGGAGAATGCCCGCCCCGCTCGGCATTTGCCGACGGAAATGCCGACAGGCGGGTCGAGTCGGCAGAGATCGACATTCCCGCTCGGCATCCGCGGGACGCGAATGTCGACCCGGTAGCGATTTGTCTACTCGATGCCTGCGTCGGCTTGCGAAAGACGCGATTGCGTGCCGCGTGAACCGGGCGCCGTAGATGGCCGGAATGTCGGTTCGATAGCTCGCGGAAACGATCGTCGGGCGCGCTTTCGAGGGACGAGGGGACAGGTTGTACCGCCTGTTCCCCGACCCTATATATCCGCAGTCATCGACACGCGTTAAGGCGTGAAACGTTCGGGGACGCCGCTGGCGCCGGCACGGGCCTTCGGTGTTCGCTGCAAAATTGGGGACTGAAATGGGCAAGGCCATAGGGATCGATCTCGGCACGACCAATTCGTGCGTCGCCGTCATGGACGGTTCGGATACGCGGGTGATCGAGAATGCGGAGGGAACGCGCACCACGCCGTCGATGGTGGCGTTCACCGACGAGAAGGAGCGCCTCGTCGGCCAGCCGGCCAAACGCCAGGCCGTGACCAATCCGACCAACACCCTGTTCGCGGTCAAGCGCCTGGTGGGACGGCGTTTCAACGATCCGGTCATCAAGAAGGACCAGGACCTCGTCCCCTACAAGATCGTCCAGGCCGCCAACCGCGACGCATGGATCGAGGTCCAGGGCGAGAACTATTCGCCGAGCCAGATTTCCGCCTTCATCCTGCAGAAGATGAAGGAAACGGCCGAGGCGCATCTCGGCGAGGACGTCACCGAGGCGGTGATCACGGTCCCCGCCTATTTCAACGATTCCCAGCGCCAGGCGACCAAGGACGCCGGCAAGATCG
>JAPPHW010000087.1 GCA_028820945.1 Defluviicoccus sp. | reverse complement strand
GCAGTTGCACTAGAAACGGAAAAAATATCCCAATCTTTTCAGTCCTTTAGCACCCCCGGTGCGGCCTCTCCGTGTGCACTTTTGGCTTCCGGGTCGTCCTCGGCGTCGGTCGGCGGCTCCTGCGGCGCCTCGCCCAGGATGGGCGCGGGCACCACGCTGCGAACCGCTTCCACGGTGGCGCCGGGGAACGTTTCCAGCGCCGCCCGCACCGCCGGGTGGTCTATCGCCTGTTGGCGCTCCGCCGCCTCACGCTCCTCGCGCTGTTGCCGAAGGCTCGGCGCCGCTTCGTCTCCGTCGACCGCCTCCACCGACCACCTGTGCCCGGTCCATTCGTCGAGCATGCGGCGGAGCCGGTTCTCCAGCCCGTCGGGCGCGTGGGGGCCGCGACGGTAGCGCAATCGCCCGGGTGCATACTCGACAAGCCCGACATCGTTCGCCAGATGCGCGCCGAGCACCATTTCCTTCCTGCTCCTGAAGAGCGCGACCAGCGCCTCGAAATTCTCCGGCATCGGCCGGGTCGCTTCCGGAGTCGGGGCGGGCGATGGCGGCGCGGGTTGCGGCGCGACCGTCGGCTCGCCGCTCTCGACGGCCTGAACGATCTCCCCCGGCGTGGGCAGATCGGCGGCGTAGGCGAGCCGGATCAGCACCATTTCCGCCGCCTGCCTCGGATCGACCGCCATGTGGGTCTCCGACACCCCCTTGAGGAGGATTTGCCAGCAGCGGGTAAGGACCGGGATCGACAGCGCGGCGGCGAGCGTTCTCCCGCGCTCCAGCTCGATGTCGGAGACCGCGCCGCCCGCCCGCGCGTCCTCCGGCGCGGCCTTCAGCCGGGTGAGCCAGTGCGCGAATTCCAGCAGATCCTGGAGAACCGCGATCGGGTCCGCGCCGGCCTCGTGGAGAGAGTCGAAGAGGCCGAGGGCGGGCGCCGCCTGGCCCCGCATCAGGGCCTCGAGCAAATCGGCCGTCTGCATACGGTCCGCGAGGCCCAGCATTTCGCGGACCCGATCGCCGTCGATCGGCGCGCCCGCGGCATGGGCGATCGTCTGGTCGAGCAGTGAAAGCGCGTCGCGTACCGAGCCTTCGGCCGCCCGAACGATCTGCCGCATCGCATCCTCGGCGATCTCGACGCCTTCGCGCCCGGCGATGCCCTGGAGATGCGAGAACAGGGTCTCGCCGTCCACCCGGCGCAGGTCGAAGCGCTGGCAGCGCGAAAGGACGGTGACCGGTACCTTGCGGATTTCCGTCGTCGCGAAGATGAACTTCACATGCTCCGGCGGCTCTTCGAGCGTCTTCAGGAGCGCGTTGAAGGCGTTGCGCGAGAGCATGTGGACTTCGTCGATGATGTAGACCTTGAAACGCGCCGAAACCGGGCGATAGCGCACGCCCTCGATGAGATCCCGGACGTCGTCGACGCCGGTACGGCTGGCCGCATCCATCTCGATCACGTCGACATGCCGGTCCTCGCCGATCGCGGTGCAATGATCGCAGCTTCCGCACGGATCGGGCGTCGGCCCGCCGGTGCCGTCGGCGCCGACGCAGTTAAGCGCGCGCGCGACGATCCGCGCGGTCGTGGTCTTTCCGACGCCCCGGATGCCGGTCAGGATGAACGCGTGCGCCAGCCGGCCCGACACGATTGCGTTGGCCAGCGTCCGCACCATGGCTTCCTGGCCGACAAGATCCGCGAAACGGCTCGGCCGATAAGTGCGCGCGAGCACCCGGTAGGGCCGGGTTTCCGATGAGCCGTTCATGCCTCGCGCAAACCGTGCTGCCCTGCCGACGATGTCAATCGATGGGACCGGTCGAAACAGCGGAAGGCCGGCCGGCGACCCGGAGCCTTCTCGTTACGGCTGCTTCCTTCCGGACCTGACCGGGTTGGCGAGCGCCCCGTCCGCGACCAGCCTCCCAACCCACTATATCAGCAATCGAAATTGCGTGCCACGGAACCCTGTGGCAGGTTGCCCGCCGACCGAGCGCGGCCGCCGTTCCGACGCATTCCCCGGAGCCCATGAGAGCGCCCAACCACTATGCCGATTACGGGCTTTCGCGCCACGCGGAACGGCGCGTGGACGAAGAGTGGCTCGATTCCCAGTTCGACAATTCCGCCTGCGTGCTTGCGGTGTGGCGGTCGCGCGCGTTCGTGCGATCGGCGGAGGAACCGCGCGCCGTCTGCTTCGAACCCGCGGAGGTAAGCCCCTTTCTCGACCGGAGGGGGGACGCCGTGTTCCTCGGGATGAAGGGCGGAACTCCGCATTTCGCCTTCGATCTCTCCCATGTCGAAGACCCGGAGACCCGGCCGCCCTTCGCCCGGCGCGGGACGTTCGTCGACCTGCGCAGCGTCGGTACGCTCCTGCCTCCGGACGAGGGCGGCCTGCTCGCCTACGCCAAGGGCATCCTTCACTGGCACGAACGGCACCGCTTCTGCGGCAATTGCGGGAAACCGACCGAGAGCCGGGACGCCGGCCATCTCCGGATCTGCGGCGACCCCTCTTGCGGCGTGTCCCATTTCCCCCGCACCGACCCCGCGGTGATCATGCTGATCGGCCGGGGCGACCGAGCGATCCTCGGCCGCAAGCCGGAATGGCCGGACGGCATGTACTCCGCTCTGGCGGGGTTCGTCGAGCCGGGCGAGAGCCTGGAGGAAGCGGTCGCCCGGGAGGTGAAGGAAGAGGTCGCCATTGAGGTCGCCAACATCCGCTACCACTCCTCCCAGCCCTGGCCGTTTCCCGCCTCGCTGATGCTGGGGTTCTACGC
>JAPPHW010000044.1 GCA_028820945.1 Defluviicoccus sp. | reverse complement strand
GCGGACCGGGACCACAGGACCGCGCTCAAATGGTTCGGACGCTTCGCCACCGAGACCTCCGACCCGGCCCATCGCGGCAAGGTGAACCTGAAACTGCACGGAATATTGCCGCTGGTGGAGGCCGCCAGGTTGTTCGCGCTGCGCGACGGTGTGCCGGCGACCGGCACCCGCGAACGCCTCGCCGCCGCGCACGCCTCCGGCGCGCTGACCGACGTCGAGCACGACGACCTTTCGGCGGCCCGGCGGACGATCTGCCGGCTGCTGCTCGGCTGCCAGCTCTCCGATTTCCGGGCGGGCGCGCCGGTATCGAATTTCGTCGACCCGAAAGGGCTTACGCCGCGGCGGAAACGGGATCTCCGCGAAGCGCTGCGCGCGATCGAGCGCCTTCGCACCCGTATGCGCGTCGAGTTCGGCGGCGATCCGCTCTGATCCGACGCTCAGTATTTGAGATCGAGCCCCCGGCGGCGGACGACCCGCGCCGAAGCGTCGAGCGCCTGGCCCAGCGTGGAGATGCCGCGCGCCTCCAGCCGCGGCAGCAACCTGCAGAACACCCGGGCGGTCGCGATCGAATCGCCGAGCGCGGTATGCCTCCCCTCGACCTCGACACCCAGCCGCTCGGCGATCGCATCGAGGGAATGGTTCTGCGACACCGGGTCGACGAAGAGCGAGAGCATCATCGTATCGAGGACCACGTTGGCGAACTCGACGCCGAGCTCCGCCTCCTTCATGCGAAGGAAGGTCATGTCGAAATCGGCGTTGTGCGCGACCAGCACCGAATCGCCCGTATAGGCGTGGAACGCCGGCAGGACGTCGCCGATCGGCGATTCTCCCGCGACCATGTCGTCGGTGATGCCATGGAACCGGATCGAGGCGCGCGGGATCGGCCGTCCCGGGTTGACCAGGCGGGAGAACGCGCCCGTTTCGTCCACCTCGCCGCGGTTGCAGCGCACCGCCGCGATCGAGATGATCTCGTCGCCGTCCGACGGGCGCAGGCCCGTGGTCTCGGTATCGAACACCACGTAGCGCAGCTCCGCCAGCGTCCGCCCGTCCAGCTCGTCCGCGTGCGCCGGCTGTTCGAGGTTGCGCACGCCGCGGAACTCGGGCCGCGAGGGCAGGCTGCGGCGGTCGTGCAGCCGGGCGAGGAGGACACGGTCCGCGACGAGCCCGCAGAGCGCAAGGACGGCGCCGAGCGCCGCGAGCGCGCCCCAGACGACCGCGACCGGGACACCGGACCCGCCGCCCGCGAGGGCTTCCGGCCAGACAAGCGCGGCGAGCGCGAGGACCAGGATCGTGGCGGTTCCGGCCGCGATCCAGAGCACGCCGAAGGCTCCCCGGATGCTCATTTCGTTCAGCAACCGCAAAGGCCCCTCCCGGACGGCGCGGCTATCGCCTAGACCGCGACCGGCGCCCTGATGTGCTCCTGCGGACGATAATCCTCGATCTCGATGTCGTCGGCCGCGAAGGCGAACAGGTCCCGCCGGTCCGGATTGAGCCGAAGCCGCGGCAGCTTCCCGGGGATACGCGAGAGCTGCTCGTCGGCCTGGTCCAGATGGTTCAGATAGAGATGGGCGTCGCCGAACGTGTGGACGAACTCGCCCGGCGCGAGGTCGCAGACATGGGCGATCAGATGGGTCAGGAGAGCGTAGCTCGCGATGTTGAACGGAACGCCGAGGAAGATGTCGGCGCTGCGCTGGTAGAGCTGGCACGAGAGCCTGCCTTCGGCGACGTGGAACTGGAACAGGCAATGGCACGGCGGCAGGGCCATCGCGTCGAGCTCGCCCACGTTCCACGCGCTCACCACCAGGCGCCGGGAGTCGGGGTTCGTGCGGATCTCCTCCACCAGCCGGGCGAGCTGGTCGACCGTTGAGCCGTCCGGGCGCGGCCAGGACCGCCACTGGCGCCCGTAGACCGGCCCGAGATCGCCGTTTTCGTCGGCCCACTCGTCCCAGATCCGCACCCCGTTCTCGTTGAGGTAGCCGATATTGGTATCGCCCGCGAGGAACCAGAGGAGCTCATGGACGATCGAGGGGCGGTGGACGCGCTTGGTGGTCAGCAGGGGAAACCCGTCCGCGAGGTCGAAGCGCATCTGGTAGCCGAAGATACCCTTCGTTCCCGTGCCGGTCCGGTCGCCGCGCACGACCCCCCGATCCCGGACATGACGCATCAGATCGAGATATTGCCGCATCCGAACCCCTCAATCCCGCGTCCGCTTTGAATTGGCCGCGAACCGCCCTATATTGTCAATGCCGGTCAGCCGGCTATGGCGATAAACGGCTCGTGCAATAAGCGAAGCGGACCCGGGGGCAGTACCCGGCGCCTCCACCAATCTTCCCAGCGCCGCCGCGCGGGGTTCATGGGGGCGAAACAGGATCGACGCGCGTGTAAAGACCAGCTTTTCGCCCGGCATGGTACCGCCGTTATCGGGCCGACACCAAAGTTGCCAACGATAATGACGTGGCACTCGCTGCCTAGCCTAGCCAGGTAAGCGCGGTCCGGGGGGCGCCGGGCAACAGAAGCCCCCCACTTTCCGTTCCCCAGCGCTGTCAGGTCAACGCGATGCCGCAATCCGGAGAGTCCCTCGTCCCGTACCAGGAGATGATGCAGCGCGCGCTGCGCGGCGTGATGCGGGACGCGCTGGCGCTCGCCGAAGAGCAGGGCCTGCCGGGAAACCACCACTACTACGTCTCCTTCCTGACGCGGCATGACGGCGTGACGATCCCCGACCGTCTCCGCGCGCGCTATCCGGACGAGATG
>JAPPHW010000177.1 GCA_028820945.1 Defluviicoccus sp. | reverse complement strand
GCATGACGGCGTGACGATCCCCGACCGTCTCCGCGCGCGCTATCCGGACGAGATGACCATCGTCCTCCAGCACCGGTTCTGGGGGCTCGAGACGAGCGAGGACGGGTTCTCGGTGACCCTTTCCTTCGACGGCAAATCGGAGCGCCTCACCGTGCCGTTCGAGGCGGTGACCGCCTTCGTCGATCCCGCGGTCGATTTCGGGCTTCGGTTCGGACCCGGGCCGGAGGAGGAAACGGACGACGCGCCGGACGGTACGGAGGACGCGGCAACCGACTCCGCCAGCGTGGTTTCGCTCGACAGGTTCCGCAAGACCTGACGCGGCCGGGCCTCGCGCCCGATCTTGGCCGGGTTTGATATGCTGCCGCCCGGCTGAACGGAACATCCGGGTGGAACGATGGCGGATCTGGAAATCGGCGTGATCGGGGCGGCCGGCCGCATGGGGGCGGCGGTGGTCCATGAAATTTCCGAGACCGAGGGGTGCGTCCTCGTCGCGGCGGCGGACGATGCCGGGCACCCCGCGCTCGGCGAGGATGCCGGCACGCGTGCGGGCCTGGGCGCGCTCGGGGTTCCCATCGGCGCTGATCCGGCCCAGGTGTTCGAGCGTTCCGGCGTGGTGATCGAGTTCTCGCTGCCCGACGCGACGGCGCGGCACGCCGAGATGGCGGCGGCGGCGGCCACGCCTCACGTCATCGGCACGACCGGCCTCGATGCGGCGCAGGAACGGGCGGTCAGGGACGCCGCCCAGCGCGCGCCCATCGTCGTCGCCCCCAATATGAGCCTCGCCGTCAACATCCTGTTCGCGCTCACCCGGCAGGTCGCCGGAATCCTCGACGACCGCTTCGACATCGAAATCTTCGAGATGCACCACAAGCACAAGGTCGACGCGCCGTCGGGCACGGCGCTCGGGCTCGGGCGGGCCGCCGCCGAGGGCCGCGGGGTGTCGCTCGACGCGGTATCGCAGATGGCGCGCCAGGGCCAGACCGGCGCGCGCGGGCGGGGCGATATCGGCTTCGCCGTGCTGCGCGGCGGCGACGTGGTCGGCGAGCATACCGTGACGTTCGCGGTCGAGGGCGAGCGCCTCGAGCTCACCCACAAGGCATCCTCGCGGCGCATCTTCTCGCGCGGCGCCGTGCATGCCGCGCGCTGGGCTCCCGGCCAGGCGCCCGGCCTCTACGGCATGGCCGACGTGCTCGGCCTCTGACCGGTCAGGCCGCCGCGTCCGCGCCCGCGCCTTCCCGGCGGGACGCTTCCCAGGCGATCAGGGCCCGCTTGCGCGCGCTGCCCCAGCGATAGCCCGTTTCGAACCGGCCCGACGCCCGGATCGCGCGGTGGCACGGGATCAGCACCGCGATGGGATTGGCGCCCACCGCCCGGCCGACCGCGCGGCTCGCGCGGGGATTGCCGACCGCGCGGGCGATGTCGCCGTAGCTCGCCAGCCGCCCCGCGGGAACCCGCAGCAACGCTTCCCACACCTTGATCTGGAAGTTGGTTCCCCGGGCCCAGAGGCGGATCGGCGAATCTCCCGCCGTCATGCCGCGGGTCAGCGCCTCGCCCGCGATGCTCCACGTGTGGGCCTCGTCCTCCACGAGGCGGGCGTTGGGCCAGGCCCGCCCGAGCGCTCCGACCTGGTCTTCCCCTTCCTGCTCGAAGCCGATGCGGCAGACGCCGCGTTCGGTCGCGGCCACCAGGAAGCGCCCGAACGGACCGTCATGCAGACCGTAGCGGATATCGAGCCCGCGGCCTCCGGCGCCCACCTCTCCCGGCGTCGCTGCCTCCAGGGTCACGAACAGGTCGTGCAGCCGGCCCGGCCCCGACAGGCCGACATCGAGCGCGGCGTCGAGAACCGGGCTCGCATCCATCAGCGCTTCGCGCGCATGGTCCAGGGTGACATAGCGCAGGAAGAGTTTCGGGCTCACCCCCGCCCACGCGGTGAACACGCGCTGCAGATGAAACGGGCTCATGCCGATGCCGACCGCGATCTCGTCGAGATTCGGCTGTTCCAGCCTGTTGTCCTCGATGAAGCGGATCGCCCGCTCGATCTTGTCGTAGTGCGAAGAACCGTCCATCGGCCGCATCCTTTCCGTCGGCGTCATGCCACCGACGATAGGGGCGCCTAGTCGGCCGGGCCACCCGGATCTTGCGCCGCCAGAGAACCCGCGGGCGGCTGCCTGAGGCGTTCCAGCGCCGCGCCGAGCGCCCGCGCGAGCTCCAGCCTTTCCTCCGGGGCGAGGAACGCGCCGACGATGAGGCGGCGGCCGTGCGAGGCAAGGGTCAGCTGGCTCTCATGCTCGGGCGGATCGTCCATCTCCACGCGAAGCCAGTAGGGCTGAAAGCGCCATGACCGGTGGCGCCTGCCCGGCCCCACGCGTTCGACGGTCAGCGCCGTCTCGGTCAGCCGCAGGATCTCGTGCATGCGCCCGCTGCGATAGCTCGCCTTGAACGCCACGTAGATCAGCAGCACGTCGAGCCCGAAAAAGCCTAAGACCGGCCACGCGCCCACCAGCGCGAAGGCGAGACCGGCGCCGAACGCCACCGCCGCGATCGCGCTCATCAGGATGACGAAACCCCTCGGGCTCAGGCTGCGGTGCGGCTCGAGCGTGGCGGCGAAGATCGGAGCGGGTTCGGGCTCCATGCGCGAACCATAGGGCGCTCGCGTCCGGCGGCCAAGACGGCTTCCAAAGAGCGCCCGGGCGTTTGACCGGGGCGGCGGCGGCGCTACTCTCGCCCGATGCCGCGCCCGATGCCGCTTGCCGATGTCGACGAGTTCTACCGCCG
>JAPPHW010000347.1 GCA_028820945.1 Defluviicoccus sp. | reverse complement strand
GCCCCGCCCGAAAGAATTAAACCGGACAGCAATGGACTTGTTCCGGGCATCCACGCCTTGCGGCATCGCGGTGCGCGCCGGGCGCGGGCGAGGCGGCGGAGGGACGTGGATGCCCGGAACAAGTCCGGGCATGACGGTCGGGGGACGGCGGCGAGGGTGCCGTGCAGACAGTTGAAAACTTCTCAACCGGCGCACGGGCAGCGCTAACTATCTGATAGAAAGTCGTTTTTTTCTCCCGCAGACCGTTGCATCCGGACGGATCGGTCAACCTCCGGCTCTTTCGACAATGAAGAAGACGGGGGAACGACCCCGGTCCAGCCGGGCCGTTCGGATGGGGCGGTCGGGTTATCGCCGGAGTTCCGTCGATCAGGGCGGCCTGCGGGATCGCGCCTCGCGCTCTCTACCCCGCGCGCGACGGCGAGAAAGCCGCCGACGCGACACCGGACCGCAAGGCGCCGCCCGGGAAATTGGCGCCGGCTCAGGTCTCGGGAATGAGGATCGCGCCGGGGAGGCCTTCGAAGTGGCGGTCGCAGGTCAGCAAGTCGGCGTCGTGTACGCGGGCGGTGGCGAAGACGATCGCGTCCGCGGTCGCGAGGCCGTGCGCGCGGCAGGCCTCGGCGGCGGCGAGCGCGATCTCCGTGTCCAGCGGGGCGACGCTGCAGACCTGGGTGAAAGCGATCACCCGATCGGCCTCGTCCTCGCCGCGCTCCCGGGTGAGCCACTTCGCGAGCTCGTGCTGGACCATGGTCGGAACCAGCCAGGCGGACTGTTCCGGAAGGCGCTCCGCGACGGTCTGTCCCACGGGCGAGCCGATCAGCCACTCGATCCAGGCCGAGCTGTCGACCAGGCGCATCAGGGGCGATCCGAGCGATCGCGGTAGCCGTCCGTCGCGGCGCCCTCGGCGATGCCGGCGAGCGCGTCGCGATCCGGGACCGGAACGAGGAGGACGCCGCTTCCCTTGGGGATGAAGGCGAAGATCTGCCCGGCTTCCCACCGCTGGGCCGTACGCACCGCTTTGGGGATCGAGATCTGGAACTTGGACGACAGGGTCGCCGTCTTAGCCATGGTCGTAACCTTCTTCGATCGATAAACAATATGTAAGAAATTCTGAGACTCGGTTCAAGGCCGTCCCGCCTCCGCGAGCGTCGAACGGGCAGGGTGGTTTAGCGGCTGCGCTCGCTCTTCAGGCGGTGGACAGCGTCCGTTCCGGTCCGGCAGCCACGATCCCGAGGTCGCGTTGAGGTCGTCGGGCGCGGGTTACTCCGCGGGGGCGGGGGATGCGGCGGGTTGTCCCTCAAGATGCGATCGGGGTTCCGCCAGACGCTGCATTTCCCGGCGGAAGTCGTCCATGCTGGATTGGTGGGCCCGGCGGTCGCTGGCCGCCTCGGCGAGATACTTGTCGAATTTCTCGTCGGTTCTGGTCAGGAATTTGTCGAATCTGTCGTCCGTGCGGGCGAGGTGGTTGTCGAATCTCTGGTTGATACGCGCGGTGGTAATCAGGATGAGCGTGGCGAGAGCGACGCCGATGCCGATCACGGTGCCGATGAGGGTGAGTATCTCGGGGGGGAACATGGACCTGAGTCTAGGGTTTCCCGGAACGGATGCGAAGTGGATCGCGTGTCGAGGGTGAGAAGGGTTTCGGGTCAGGCGGTGGCGGTTGTCGCGCACCGCCCCGAGACGGTCGGGCATGGGCTGGGGCAGCGTGGCGTAGCGGTCGCGCCCGCTCTTCAGGCGGTGGACGGCCATCCGTTACGGTCGGGCGGCCGATCCGTTCCGGTCGGCCGGTTGAGCCACACGGGAGCCTCGGGCTTGCGAGGTTCCGATCCCGTGGGGAATGGCGCGGGGAGGCGATGGGCCGGTGCGAGGGCAACGGCGTCGACTACATCTTCGGCCTGGCCGGCAAACCGGCGCCCCTGCCGCGACCGGGAAAGCCAAAGCGACGTCGGCATCGACAGGCGACGATCGCGATGGCTGTCCCGCGCATGCCGGCCGGCGACCTATTTGTCGCCGACGACGGCGATCCCCTGAATCTCGACCATCATGTCGGGATGCGCCAAGCCCGCGCAGGTGATGAGGGCGCTTCCAGGATAGTCCCCGCTGGGAAAGAACTCCTTCCGGATGTCGGTAAAGGTCTTCGAATGCCGGGCGTCCAGGACGAACACCGTCATGGTGACCAGATCCTGCAGCCGCGCTCCGGCACGCTCCAACGTCGCTTCGAGCATCCTGAACGTCGCACGGGTCTGGCCCTCGAAATCGCCGGCCAGGGACTTTCCGTTCTCATCCACCCACGCCCCGTGACCCGCCGCCCAAACGACGTCGCCGCCGCTGGTCTTGACGCAGGGCGAGAACGAGTAGCCGGACTGCCAATCTCCCTTGAAGTACTCCCGCGGCATATTGCACCTCCCTATGACGATCCGCGTAATCGGCTCGCGCCGTCGAACTCTATCCAGTCTTCTGGCATGGGGCGTTTGCGGTCAAGCGTGGCCTTCGACAGCCGACCGTACTGCCCGGTTTTCGTCCGCGAGCCTCGGCGCCGGGTTCGGCGGCGCGGGGGTCGGGGGAAAGGCGGCTTCGACGGTCATTCCCCGGCGTCGCCGTTGCGGCGCCGCCGTTCGCCGTAGGCGACCCCGAGCACGCCGGAGAACACCACGAGACCGCCGATCCAGGCCCAGGGGTCGGGGATTTCCGCGAAGATCGCGTATCCCAGCAGGCTGGCCCATACCAGCTTGGTGAAATCCATCGGCAGGACGACCGTCGAATCGGCCTCGCGAAACGCCTGGGA
>JAPPHW010000071.1 GCA_028820945.1 Defluviicoccus sp. | reverse complement strand
GCGCGCTTCGCGGTCGGCGCGCCGTCGCTGCCGTTCGACGCGGCGGTGGAGATCGACGCGGTGTTCGAGATCGGGTAGCGGGCCGCTATTCGGCGGGCACGGTCTCCTTCGCCCTCGCCTCGCGCTCCTCCTTCTCCTTGCGCAGCCTGCCGACCGGCTCGGTGGCCCAGCCGTGCTCGGAGATGTCGAAGACGACGCCGTTGATGTCCTTGTACTTCTCCTCCGCCTGGAGGCCCTCGTAGTCGCCCTCGAGCGTGTAGTAGTAGGACCCGCCGGCCTCCTCGATCTTCTTCGCCGTCGCCTCGGCGTCTTCGACCACGAAGCCGACATGGTGCATCCCGGCCCAGTCGGGGCCGTTGATCAATCCCTTGGTCCCTTCCGGGAAGTTGAGAAGCGCGACGTTCATCACCCCGTCTGACAGCATGATCACGTTGCCGAACGGCGTGTCGCCGCGGCAGACCCGCTCCATCTCGAACACGCTCTCGTAGAATTGCGCCGCCTTCTCGAGGTCCGGCACCTGAATCGCGACGTGGCGCAGCTTGGCCATCGATCCGCTCCCTGGTTGCGTGCGTCGATTTTGGCCCATGCGGGACCGCGCCGCAACGGGGAGTCCGGGTTGTCCGTGGCGGCGATGCGCCTCTCGATACGGAGCTCGCGCGCCCGATCGGGATGAGGAAAGACCCTCGCCCCGAGTAGCCGCGAAGCGGCGTATCGAAGGGGGCTTATAAGGCTAAATCGACGGGTGGGAGGCCAACGACACCTCGTCCGTCATGCCCGCCCCGCCCGACATTGTCTCCGCCCATGGAGGCAGGTGGGGCGGCGACCATGACGGGCGTCGAGTCGGATCTGCGTGCGCCGCGGCGGGCGGCGCCCCCCTCGTCGATCCGCGTCATCCGGCCGCCCGTCAAGCGATCCGGATAAGCGCCGTATCGAAGGACCGGTCCCCCGGTCTTCTGGACGGGTTGCGCCCCACTGCCCGCAGCCGCTATGCAACCGGACGAGGGTGCGAGCGGAGGGACATCATGAAGATCGGCGTGACCATCGGCTATTCGGGCGCGAGCTTCTCGGTACCGCCGGAGGAGCTCAAGGAGATCGAGAGGCTCGGCTACGATTCGGTCTGGACCTCCGAGGCCTACGGCTCCGACGCGCTGACCCCGGCCGCCTGGGCGCTCGCCCACACCGAACGGATTACCGTTGGGACGGCGATCATCCAGATGGGCGCGCGGACGCCGACCGCCGCCGCGATGGCGGCGATGACGCTGCAGGCGCTTTCGGGCGACCGCTTCGTGCTCGGCATCGGCCCGTCCGGGCCGCAGGTGATCGAGGGCTGGTACGGCGTCCCCTACGGCAAGCCGCTGACCCGGACCCGCGAGTATATCGAGATAATCCGCAAGATCCTCGCCCGCGAGGTCGCGCTGGAGCACGCGGGCGAGCACTATACCATCCCCGCCGACGGCCCCGGCATCACGGGTCTCGGCCGCCCGCTCAAGAGCATCCTGCACGCGAAGCCGGGGCTGAAGATCTTCACCGGCGCCTTCACGCCCGCCGGCGTCCGCACCGCGGCGGAGGTGGCGGACGGGTTCTTCCCCGTCTTCATGAACCCCGAGCGCTTCGACCTGTTCGAGGAACCGCTGAACGACGGCTTCGCGGCGGCGGGCGGCGGCAAGAGCCTCGCCGGTTTCGAGATCGCGCCCTTCGTGCCGGTCCATGTCGGGGACGATCTCGACGCCTGCCGCATGGAGGTCAAGCAGCATCTCGCGCTCTATGTCGGGGGGATGGGGGCGCGGTCGAAGAACTTCTACAACGACTACGCCGTCCGGCTCGGCTACGAGGCAGCGGCCGCGGAGGTGCAGGATCTGTTCCTCGACGGCAAGCGCAGGGAGGCGGCGGCCGCGATCCCCGATTCCTTCGTCGACGACATCGCCCTCGTCGGCCCGCGCGAGCGAATCAGGGAGCGCCTGTCGATTTGGAAGAATGCGGCGGCGAAGGGCCACGTCTCCACCCTGATCGCCAACCGGTCGGACGCCCGGGCCCTCCGCGTGCTGGCCGAAGAGGCGCTGTAGGGCGCCAACGATGGAGCTGACCGACGAGGACGTGCGCGAGATCCTCGATCTGATCGACAGGTCGGCGTTCGACTATTTCGAGATCGAGTATCGCGGCCTCAGGCTCACGGTCAGCAAGACCCCGATAGCGGCGGCTCCTGCTCGGCCCCGACCCCTGGAGCCCGACCCAGAGCCCGCGCCGAGCAGGACCCGCGACATCCCGGACGGGCTCGCCGCGATCCCGGCGCCGATGGTGGGCACCTTCTACCCCGCGCCCCAGCCGGGCGCGCCGCCCTTCGTGAGCGCGGGCGACCGGGTCGAGCCCGACACCACGGTCGGGCTGATCGAGGTGATGAAGGTCTTCACCGCCGTGACCGCCGGTATCGCCGGCACGATCGAGCAGGCGCTCGCCGGCGACGCGCAGGGCGTCGAATACGGCGAGCCCCTGTTCCTGGTCCGCCCGGACGGGGGATAAGCCGTGTTCGTCTTGCCTAAAACCGCCGACGCGGCCGGCATCCGCCCTTCGATACGCGGCTTCGCCGCTACTCAGGGTGAGGGTGTCTTCTATGTTCCCTCATCCCGAGTAGGCGCGCAGCGCCGTATCGAGGGACGCCACCTCGTCCCGGGTCCATCCGGGACGCGCGGATCGTAGGCCATGACCGGGATCCGCTTCGTCGACACGACGATCCGTGACGGGCATCTGAGCCTCTGGGCGTCGGGCATGACCACGGGGATGATGCTCCCCG
>JAPPHW010000024.1 GCA_028820945.1 Defluviicoccus sp. | reverse complement strand
GAGATCGGGCGATTGCGGATCGATCGTCATGCCGTGCTCCCTACGAACGCCGGAAATCCGGCGCGCGCTTTTCCCTGAACGCCGCCCGGCCCTCCGCGAAATCTGCCGTGGTGAAGTTGGAGGCCTGACCCAGCGCCTCCATCTCCAGCGCCGCTTCGAGGCTCACCGGCGCGAGCCCGATCTGCTGCTTGGCGAGCGCGAATGCCAGGGCGGGCATGGCGGCGAGCTCCCGCGCGCGCTCCAGAGCCACGGCCTCGGCCCCGCCCTCTGGCGCGAGCTCGTCGGCGAGCCCGGCTTCGACCGCCTCCGCGCCGCGCAGCATGCGGGCGTAGAGCAGGATCTGGCGCGCCCTGGCCGCACCGACGCGGCGCGGCAGGGTGTGAAGGATCGCGTAGTCGGGGATCAGGCCGACCTTGAAGAAGGGGAAGCCGATCGCGCCCGTCTCGGCGATCGCGACGGTATCGGCGAGAAGCGCGATGCCCGCCCCGGCGCCCACGGCATAGCCCTCGACGGCGGCGACGACGGGTTTCTCGGCCTCCGCGATCAGCCGGACCATGCGGTGGTTCGACTTCATCCGCGCGCGCCCCGCTTGGGCGTCCAACCCCTCCATCGACGCGATGTCGCCTCCGGCGCAGAAATGCCCGCCATTGCCGGCGAGGATCACGGCGCGGACCGACGAATCCTCCAGCACCGCACCGATCCCGTCGATCAGCGCCAGCCGCAGCTCGGGATCGAGCGCGTTGCGCTTCTCCGGCCGGTTGAGCCCGATACGGGCGATCCCCTCCTCCGGCCGGTCGATCGTCAGCACGGGCTTGTCTACGCTCATGTCCGGGGCCTCGGTTGCGGGTCGGCGCGACTATCCCGATTCGCGCCTCGGGGGACAAGGAGGGGCGGACTGCCGTTCCGGGGTTCAGCGGTCCCGGCGCGAAACCGGGGCGTCGGAGTCAACCCGTATGGGAGCTGTGTCGGTCGTACAGCGCTCCACGAGTCCAGCCGCGCGAGGCCGCCGGGGGCGTCCCCTTGTCCGCTTGGCGCGCCCGCTGTCGAGCGGTCGCCG
This sequence comes from Defluviicoccus sp., assembly GCA_028820945.1. The sequence continues at coordinate 1,741 of JAPPHW010000024.1, read as the reverse complement.
CGTCGAACAGGCGCAATCGTGCCGCGATGTCGAGTCCGATCCCGTGACGCCCCGCGAGCGCCTTGGGCAGCGTGACCTGAGGCCTATCGCCGATCTTGCTCATGACTCTGTCCACAACAATCGATGCCGCGGGTGGAGCACCGCCTTTTGGCATGAATCCGATTCGCATGGAAGCGTTCCCATCGAAGCCCCTTTTTGTCTTGGTCGGCCTACGCCAACCATGACGATGCGATAGAACCGCGCTGAGCATTTGAGGTCAGCGCGCTGACAAGACAGGCTTCCACCGTCAGCAAATGCGCGTCGCAGCGGCGGCAATCGGATGCGCCGAAGCGGGAAACCGAGACTTGAGCGCCGTGGGCGACGGCGAAATCCGCGATCATGCACTCTCGCCCACCCGGAAACGCGACGACCTCCTCGACCGGCGCCGCCTCTGTCAGGTGGTCGATGTGCCAGACCCGGGCCTTACTCCGGCGCAGATGCCGGGCGACGCGGGCGCGGATGCCGCCCCGACCCCAGGCGCTGCCGGCGTAGAGGTAGAGCCCGGCGGGCAGCACCGGGTGGCCGAGGGTCGGTATGTCGAGCCGGATTTCACGCGACAGCCGCAGGAACAGCGCATAGGCGCCCCGGCCGCTGGGGAGGTCGTCGGGATTCAGAGCGCGCCGTTCCACGCCCGGCAATCGTCGAGCGCCGCCACAAAGGCGGTCATCAGATCGTCGGTCACGATGCCGGCGAACTCGACGTCGTCGCGCGCAAGAAAGGCCTCCACGCCGCGCCGAAGAGCGCCCGGCTCGGCCGGCAAGCCACCCAGCGCACGCTCGAGCCAGGCGATGCTTTCCAGCGGCCGCGGATGCCAGTCGCCGTTGACGATGGCATCGAGCACGCGTCCCTCCCGCACCGCCAGAGTCGCGCGAATCATCCCGCCCATCGCCTTCTCACGGCCCCTTCCCAGCATGTCGCCGGGTCGCAGCGTATTGGCGAAACGGATCCGTTCCGACTTCCCGAAAAGCCAGGCCCCGGTATCGAGCTCCGCGCGAAAAGCGTCGGCGTAGCGCCGTTCCGCCGCGCCGAGCTCTCCCCGCTCCAGACCGGACTCGCCGAAAGCCCGCTCGGTGCAGGCAACCGCGAACGCGGTCAGCTCAGCTTCGTCGATCTCCCTCCCCGCTTCCCTCTCCAGCCAGGTGAAGCGCGATTCCAGCGTCTTCAGCGCCTTGTCGCGCACCTTTTCCGGCGGCATCGGCATGGCCTTCCCCGCGAGCGCCGTGTCGATGGGCTTCACGTTGACGACGATGCGGAGCGTCATCGCCCCGTCCTCGATCTTGAGCGAGGTCGGGACCAGCTTCCGCCCTTCGACCTGGATGTCGTTGAGCGGGCGGTACTCCGCCGGAAATCCGTAGCGCTCGCGGAACACGTCGGCGACCGCGCCGAGGATCTTGCGGAACGCCTCCTCGGTGGTGCCGGGCACCTCGGGGTGCGACAGGGGGAGAAAATAGATCAGGAAGGCCGATCCCGCGCCGGCGTAGATCGGTCCGCCACCGTTGACCCGCCGGCGGAAATCGATCCCGTTGGCGCGGCAGAACTCGAGGTCGAGCACCTGCTCGGGGTCCTCGTTGACGCCGATGGTGATCGAGTCGGTGTCGAAGACATTGAGAAACACCGTAGGCGGCGCCTCGCCGCGCACCACCGCCCTCTCGACCGCGGGCGACACCGAGACCGAGAAATCGGCGTAGGAGCCCCGGTCGAC
>JAPPHW010000392.1 GCA_028820945.1 Defluviicoccus sp. | reverse complement strand
TCCGGGCGGGCAATTTCGATACCGTCCTCGGGAATATCGGGTTCGACGCCAAGGGTGACGTCACGGCGCCCGGCTACGTGTTCTACGAGTGGAAGAACGGGCAGTACGACTACCTGAAATAGACCGGAACGGAAGCACTGGCGCCGGTTCGCGCTGGCGCCGGTCGCTCCCCGGTCGGAAACGGGCGGACCGCGCCCGTCAGGCCGCTCCGCGCTGCTCCTGTTGCGGCCGCTGGCCCTTCTTTCGTCCCAGCCCGATTCGCTTCGCGAACTCCGACCGCTTGGCCGCGTAGTTGGGGGCGACCATCGGGTAATCGGCCGGAAGCCCCCATTTCACGCGGTATTCATCCGGCGTCATGTCGTAAACCGCGCGCAGATGCCGCTTGAGCATCTTGAGCTTCTTGCCATCTTCAAGACAAACGATGTAGTCCGGCGTGACCGAATGACGGACGTTGATGGCCGGCTTCGGCGGCTCCATGCCGATCCGCGGTCCGTCGTGGTCCAGGACGCTGAGCGACCTGTACACCGTGTCGATTACTTCCGGAATGTCGTTGGCGGCAACGGAGTTACTGCCGACATAGGCAGCGACGATCTGGACCGACATGCGGAGGATTTCTGAACGGTCCGCAGCGTCTTTCGAATTGTCCACCATTTTGCCTGGCTGTCCTCAATTGAAAGTTGAACAAGTGGCAGATGACACAAACCTATTAGATTGTCAAATGAAATCGTAACAAATTCATACAGAAAATAATCTTATGAATACGCCTGTCGGCCTAGGTAACGATGTATTCCCTTCGAAGACTACCAATTTACCGCAAGAATATGTGAGCCAGTAATCGTGTCTTGGCTTGCAACGAGGTGTAAATGAAATGACGAGTTTTATTTTACACCAAATGAGGAGCCGGGTCACGTCTTTGAACGGCCCCGCCGGACCTGGGGCCGATTCCGCGATTCTTGGCAACCTCCCCGACGGTGTGGTATCAGGCGCGGACCCGAGCCCTAGAGTCCCACCGCGATGCCCGAAAAGACGGTTGCCCTGGCCGCGGACCATGCCGGCTTCGCGCTAAAGTCGCACCTCGTCGACTGGCTCATCGGCCGGGGCGTCGTCGCGAGGGATCTCGGCACCGACAGCGCGGAAGCGGTGGACTACCCCGACTTCGCCGAAGCGCTTGTCGATGTCCTGCGGAGCGGCGCGGCGGAGTGCGGAGTGCTGATTTGCGGCAGCGGCATCGGCATGTCGATTGCCGCCAACCGGCATTGCGGCATACGCGCCGCCTTGGCGAGCGATGCGGAGTCGGCGCGGCTCGCGCGTCTGCACAACGACGCGAACGTCCTGGTTCTGCCCGGACGCCGCATCTCGGAGACCGAGGCGGAGCGTTGCATGGAGGCCTTCCTGACGGCGACCTTCGAGGGAGGGCGCCACCGGCGCCGCCTGGGTAAGATCGCCGGGGGTGTCGCATAGCGGAGATGACATGTCGGTAGAACGGCTTGGCGCGCGGACGGAACTCGAGGACGGTTTTTTCGAGCAGGCGATAGGCGAGTCCGATCCCGAGCTGGACGCCGCGCTCCGCTCGGAGCTGGCTCGCCAGCAGGATCAGATCGAGCTGATCGCCTCGGAAAACATCGTTTCGCGGGCGGTGCTGGAGGCGGCGGGCTCCGTGCTGACCAACAAATATGCCGAAGGCTATCCCGGCCGCCGCTACTATGGCGGGTGCGAATTCGTCGACGTCGCCGAAGCCCTGGCCATCGATCGGGCGAAGGCGCTCTTCGGCTGCAGGTTCGCCAACGTCCAGCCGCATTCGGGCGCCCAGGCCAATGCGGCGGTCTATTTCGCGCTTTGCAAGCCGGGGGACACGATACTCGGGCTGTCGCTCGCAGCCGGCGGACATCTGACCCATGGCGCGGCGCCCAACCAGTCCGGCAAGTGGTTCGACGCGGTGCAGTACGGCGTGCGCGAGGAGGATGGCCGGATCGACATGGAGGAGGTCCGACGGCTCGCCCGCGAACGTCGTCCAAGGATCGTCGTCGCCGGCGGATCCGCCTATCCGAGAATCATCGATTTCGCCGCGTTCCGCGAAATAGCCGACGAAGTCGATGCCTACCTGTTCGTGGATATGGCCCACTTCGCGGGGCTCGTCGCGGGCGGAGTCCACCCGAGTCCCCTGCCGCACGCCCACGTCGTTTCGACAACCACCCACAAGACCCTGCGGGGCCCCCGAGGCGGCATGGTGTTGACCGATGACGAGGCCATCGCGCGCAAGATCAATTCCTCGATCTTCCCGGGCACCCAGGGCGGGCCGCTGATGCATATCGTCGCCGCCAAGGCGGTCGCGCTGGGCGAAGCGCTGCGGCCGACCTTCCCGGCATACGCCGCCGCCGTGGTGGAGAACGCGCGCGTCCTGGCGCAAACCCTGCTCGAAGGCGGTCTCAACATCGTGTCCGGCGGTACCGATACCCATCTGATGCTGGTCGACCTCCGGCCCAAGGGGTTGACGGGCAAGATCGCCGAGCAGAGCCTCGAGCGCGCCGGCATCACCTGCAACAAGAACGCCGTTCCGTTCGACCCCGAGAAGCCGACCGTCACATCCGGGATAAGGTTGGGATCGCCCGCGGCGACCACCCGCGGGTTCGGTCCCGCGGAGTTCGCCCGAGTGGGCGCGTTGATCCTTGAGGTGCTCGACGGGCTCGCCTCGGGCAGCAACGACAACGGCGCCGTCGAGCTTTCGGTGCGCCGGCGGGTACGCGATCTGTGCGACCGATTTCCGATATACCCCCACCAATGACCGGGGTTAGGATGCGCTG
>JAPPHW010000457.1 GCA_028820945.1 Defluviicoccus sp. | reverse complement strand
CTTCGTTCTCGTCGCGGGTAAGCACATAGGTCGGACAGACCGCGGTGCAGAAGCCATAATGCACACAGGTCTTCAGGATGCCGTCGGCCGCCGCGATCCCGGGGTCGGCAAGCTGTTCGGCGCTGAAGTCGGTCCTCAAGAACGCCCCCGCGTGTTCCACTGAAGGCTGACACGGGATATCGGTGGGTGCAATCCGGCGCGGCGCTTCGACACCGAGTCCCGTTCGGAAGAACTCGCTTGAACGCCGCGATCTGGACACGGAGGGCTTCGCGTTTTACGAACTGCCAACACGGACGGTTTCCGGGGAGACGTAAGCAAAACCATGCCCAAGCCATTGGTCGGCGTCATCGGACACGGACATCTGGTCAACGATCGCTACCCCGCGCAGCTGGTCGGAGAAAAGAACCTTCGCGCCGTGGCGGATGTCGCCGATGCCTTGCCGGTGATGTTCGCGGGCGCGCCGGATATCACGGATGTCGGGTCCCTGCTGGACGCGGTGGACGGAATCGTGCTGACGGGCGGGCGTTCCAACGTCCACCCGGCGCATTTCGACGTCGAACCCCATCCGAGCCACGAACCGTACGATGAGAACCGGGATGCGGTGGCACTGCGGGTGACGGAGGCCTGTGTCGAGCGGGGCGTGCCGATCCTGGGACTCTGCCGCGGGATCCAGGAGATGGGAGTCGCGTTCGGCAGCACCCTGCATCCGGAAATCCGCGATCTGCCCGGGCGGATGAACCATCGGGCGATCCGGCTGGAGAACGGGGAAATCCATCCCGACCAGGAGGTCGTTTTCGCGGATCGCCACGAGGTCCGCCTAGTGCCCGGCGGTATCTTCGCGCGACTGTTCGGACGAGAGACGGTCCGCGTCAACTCGCTCCACGGCCAGGGCATTCTGGAGGCGGGGGACCGCGTCGTGGTCGAGGGGGTGGCGGAAGACGGCACGATCGAAGCCATCCGGATCGCTGGCGCGCTCGGCTTCGCGCTGGGCGTCCAGTGGCACGCCGAGCACGATCCGCAAACCAACCCGGTGAACCGCGCCCTGTTCCGCGCCTTCGGCGAGGCGGTCAGGGAACGCGGGCGGGCGGGACGGGTGTCGTGAAGAGGGCCGTTCGCTGTGGTTGACGGGACGAGACTTGACGCGCTGATCGTCGGCGCCGGCTTCGCGGGGCTCTACATGCTTCACAAGTTGCGGGGCATGGGGTTCGCCGCCCGGGCGGTCGACGCGGCGACCGGCGTCGGAGGAACCTGGTACTGGAACCGCTATCCCGGCGCGCGCTGCGACGTCGAGAGCATGTTCTACTGTTACCAGTTCGACGACGAGCTCTCGCAGGAATGGGAATGGACGGAGCGCTATCCGGCCCAACCCGAAATACTGCGCTACGCCAATCATGTGGCCGACCGGTTCGACCTCTGGCCGGACATCCGGTTGAACACCCGCGTCGTCTCCGCGGTCTACGACGAGAGCGCCGCCGGCTGGCGGATCGAGACGGACACCGGCGAGACGCTCCTGGCGAGCTACTGCATCATGGCGACCGGCTGCCTGTCGGCGGCGAACCGGCCCGATTTCCCGGGCCTCGACGATTTCGAGGGCCGCGTATTTCACACCGGGCATTGGCCGCACGAGCCGGTCGATTTCACCGGCCGGCGGGTCGGCGTGATAGGTACCGGCTCCTCGGCGGTGCAGGCGATTCCGGAAATCGCCAAACAGGCGGCGCACGTCACGGTGTTTCAACGGACCGCCACCTACGTGATTCCAGCGAACAACCGGCCGCTGGACGCCGTGGAACAGCAAGACATAAAGGCGCGATATCCCGAGCTCCGGGCCGCCGCCAGGAAGACATTCGGCGGGTTCGCGGTGCCGACCGGCCGGGAGTCGGCGCTCTCGGTGTCGGAGGAGGAATGCCGCGAGACGCTCGGCCGCGCATGGAACCAAGGCGGCATCGGCTTTCTCAACTCGTATATCGATTTCGGGATCGACGAAGAGGCCAACATACGGGCGCAGGAGTTCGTCCGGGACAAGATCCGGGAGATCGTCGACGATCCCGAAACCGCGGAAAAGCTGCTGCCGCGCCACACGATAGGCTGCAAAAGGCTCAGCCTCGGTGACGACTATTACGCCACCTACAATCGCCCCAACGTCGAACTGGTGCCTCTGGGCCACGAAGGGATCGGCCGGATCGCGGCGGACGGGCTCACCGCCGCCGGGGAAGAATTCCGGTTCGACGACCTCGTGCTGGCGACCGGCTTCGACGCCCTGACCGGGGCGCTCGCCCGGATCGACATACGCGGTCGGAACGGCCTGCCGCTCCGGAAGGCATGGGAGGCGGGGCCCCGCATGTATCTCGGCCTGATGTCCAGCGGCTTCCCGAACCTGTTCGCCATTACCGGTCCCGGCAGCCCGTCGGTCCTGTCGAATATGATGCCGACCATCGAGCACCATGTGGAGTGGATTGCCGGGTGCATCGGTTTCTTGCGCCAGGCCAGCATCCGCGAGATCGAACCGCATCTGGAAGCGCAGGATTCATGGGTGGAGCACGGCAACGAAGTCGCGTCGAGGACGCTGCGCTATACCTGCAGCTCCTGGTATCTCGGCGCCAACGTGCCGGGCAAACCCCGCGTATTCATGCCCTATATCGGCGGCATGCCGTCCTACATGGAGAAATGCGCCGCCGTCGCGGCGGCTGGGTACGAAGGGTTCGAATTGACCCCGGCCTGAAGGATCGCCCCGAGCGGTCACATCTCCAGTACCGGCTTGACCGTCGTGCCCGCCTCGCTGTCGTGGAACGCCTGTTCGATATCGT
>JAPPHW010000331.1 GCA_028820945.1 Defluviicoccus sp. | reverse complement strand
GATCGCGACGGGCGAGCTCTGCGGCGCCCTGATCCCCGGGGCCTACCGCATCCCCCACTTCGCCGTCGAGGTGCTGGCGGTCGGCACCAACAAGACCCCAGCGGCGACCTATCGCGGCGCCGGACAGCCCGAAGCCGCGCTCGCCATCGAGACCCTGGTCGACCGCGCCGCCCGCGCGCTCGATATCGACGCGGTCGAACTCCGCCGGCGCAATCTGGTGCGGCCCCGCGACCTGCCCCATGCGACGGGTACCGGGTTCGGCGGCATCGGGTTCGAATTTCTCGGCGGCGACTTTCCGGCCCTGCTCGACCGGGCGATCGAGGAGAGCGGCTATGGAGAGGCGGTGGAAACTCGGCCGGACGGGGCCCGAGTCGCCTGGGGGCTCGCGGGCGGCGTCGACGTTTCCGGCGTGGTCAACTTCGAGTCCGCGCGGGTGCGGATCGATCCCTCGGGCGACGTGCGCGTCCACTCCGGGATGAGCTCGCAGGGACAGGGGCAGGCAACGACCTTTGCCCAGATAGCCGCGGACGCGTTGGGGGCGGAGATCGGGCGCGTATCGGTCGCGATGGGCGACACGGCCCTTCTGTCGTTCGGGCGGGGGGCGTTCGCGAGCCGGGGCGCGATCATGGGCGGCAGCGCGGTCCATGAGGCGGCGACGGTTCTGAGGGCCCGCGTTCTGGAAATTGCGGCGCAACTCCTGCAGGACGAGGCCGGCGAGCTCGACATCGTCGGCGGGCGCGTCGTCAAGCGGAACGGCGGCGATGTCGGGCTCGCGCTGGGCGAGGTGGCGCGCGCCGTCGCGCCCGGCGGGCCGTTGTTCGACGGAGGCGCGGGGCTCCAGGCGGAGACCGTGTGGCGCGCCGACCGGCCGGCGACGCTCGCCTTCTCGGTCCACGCGGCGCGGGTGGCGGTCGACCCCGAGACCGGCGCGGTCGAGGTCGTCGACTATGCGGTCGGCCACGATATCGGGCGCGCGCTCAACCCCACGATCGTCGAAGGGCAGGTCGTGGGCGGCGCGGCGGAGGGAATCGCGAACGCGCTCTTCACCGAGATGGTCTTCGCGCCCGACGGCCAGCCGCTCACGCTCACGCTTGCCGACTATCTCACCGGCACCGCCGACGCCGCGCCGGCTCCGCGCCTGATCGAGCGGGACACGCCGTCGCCCACCAACCCGCTCGGCATCCGGGGCGTCGGCGAAAGCGCCGCCATCGCGCCGCCCGCCGCGATCTGGAATGCCGTCGCCCGGGCGATGGGGTGGAACGCCGCGCCGGCCCGCATCCCTATCTCCCCCGCCGCGCTGGCCGGGGCGGGCACTCACCAAGACCCGCCTGTTTCGAAGTGAACCGCCTCCCCGTCATGCCCGGACTTGGTCCACTGGTGTCCGGTTCAGCTTTTCGACACGGGCCTCGCGCCCGGGGGCGCGACCGTCTCCGCCCCCCGCTGTCACCCCGGACTTGTTCCGGGGTCCAGGGAAGCCGGGCGAGGGCGGTGCCTGTGGCCCTGGACCCCGGAACAAGTCCGGGGTGACAGCGGGGGAGAAAGGACGCCGGGTGCGGGCGGGCCGCAATCGGTGTCCCGGGCCGGCGGAAGGGCCGGAGATCCGGCTGTATCAAGGACTTACACCCGGTCCAGCCAATCTAAACCGGACAGCAATGGACTTGTTCCGGGTATCCACACGGGTTTGCCGGCTCACCTGTTCCTTGGTTCTTACCGCCGCGCCGCAGGTCGTGGATGCCCGGAACAAGTCCGGGCATGACGGGGTAGAGGAGAGGCCGACGCGCGGACCGCTGCGGCTACAACAAGAACAGACGCACCCTAGAAACTGTAGGTGGCGTTCAGGAGGACGTACCCGTCGCGCCGCGTATCGTAAATCACGTCCTTCTCGCCGACATCGAGCATGACCGCCGCTTCCACCGTCGCGGTCCAGCTGTCCGACAGGTCCCGTTTGGCTTCGAAGCCGAGAAGGCGCGTCGAATGATCCATGTCGGCGATCGCACTCACCACCAACTCGGTGTTCTCGACGTCGTTCAGCGCGAGCCGGGACGCGAAGAAGAGATCGTTCTGATACCTGTTGGGCGACCGGCGCCCGCGCTCGTCGTAGCTCCACTCGCCCAGCAGGCTGATATCGGCCTCCGAGTCGAAGACCCCGCTGAACGTGTACTCGACCCCGCCGACGAAGGCGGCGTAGTCCTCTTTTTCGCCCGCAAGGGCCCGGGGCGGTGGACGGTTGACGGCGCCTTCGCGGCGGATCGCCTCGAGCTTGATCAGCCAGGACTCGACGGTGAGCTGGGCGTCGAGCCCGTACTGGCGGATCTGCGCGTAGTGCGGCACGAGGGTGCGCGGCACCGGAAAGGGCAAGCCCGGGATCGTTTGCAGCGTCGGTATGAAGGACGGCTCGCGGCTGGTGCCGTCGAAAACGCTTACGCCCACGTCCAGCGGCCCGACGCTGCGGCTGTAGCGCGCGGCGAGGTCGACATGCCACTCCCCGGCCCCGCTCTCGTAGGAAACCCGATTTCGGTCGAACGGAACGCGGGTCCGCAGGCGCCCCTTGCGTCCGGGCAGCGTCCGTTCGCGGTGGAACGGCATCGCGAAGAACTCCAGCACGCCCCAGTCCGCCGACCAGGTGAGGTGGGCCATGAGCTGGCCCATCCGGCTCTCCTCGTTCGGGTGGTCGGTCAGGTCGACCTGGTTGACGATGTTGACCAGATGATGGAATTCGGCGACGCCCCAGAACACCCGATCGACGCCGAGCCGCGCCTCCCATTCGCCGTCGCCCAGCTCGCCGAACAGCAGGAGATAGGCCTCGCGCAGGTC
>JAPPHW010000435.1 GCA_028820945.1 Defluviicoccus sp. | reverse complement strand
TGCCTGGTCTCTTTCACCCTCAACGTGTTCCGGATCGAGCCGCCCGGCGGTCCCCCGTCGTTCGCGTGATCGCGGCGCCCTTCACGGATCGAGCGTAAGGTCGAGCATGGCGATCAACCGGGCCGGCTACACCCGTTCCCAGACCATGACGGTGCTGACCGCGTCCAGCATCATGCTGACCCTCTCGATGGGGATGCGGCAGAGTTTCGGCCTGTTCGTCGTTCCCGTGACGGAGGGGATCGACGTCTCGGTCGCCGACTTCACCCTCGCGCTGGCGATCCAGAATCTGGTGTGGGGGCTGAGCCAGCCCCTGATCGGTGCCATCGCCGACCGGTTCGGCTGCCGCATCGTCACCGTGATCGGCACCTTCCTGTTCGCCGGCGGGCTCGCGCTCACGCTGGCCGCGACCGGGCCGGTGACGCTGATCGTCGGGCTCGGCCTGATGGTGGGCGTCGCGCTCGCCTGCACGGCGCTCAATCTCGGTCTCGCGGCGACCGCCAAGGTGATATCGCCGTTCAGGCGCTCGATGATTCTCGGCACCGTGGCGGCTGCCGGCTCGATCGGCGCCTTCATCGCGGCGCCCATCGCGCAGGGGTTGATCGGCCTCGGCGGGTGGGAGCTCGCGATTATCGGTTTCATCGGGCTGTGCGGGTTGATGTTGCCCGCCGCGGCGTTCGTCGGCGCGGGGGACCGGCCGAAGGATACCGAGGTGCCCTTCGTGCCGGACCGGAGCGCCGGTCTCACCTTCACCCAGGCGCTCGGCGAGGCTGGGCGGCACCGCGGCTACGTCATCATGGCGGTGGCCTTCTTCGTTTGCGGCCTGCAGCTGATGTTCATCGCGACCCATCTGCCGGCCTATCTCGCGACCTGCGGCCAACCGCCCGAGCTCGGCGCGGCCTCGCTCGCGGTCATCGGCGGGTTCAACGCCGCGGGCTGCTACCTGCTGGGCTGGCTCGGCGACAAGTTTCCCAAGCACATCCTGCTCGGCACCGTCTACATTCTGCGTTCTCTGCTCATCGTGGTCTATTTCTCGCTGCCCGCGTCGGCCGCCACCACGCTGGTCTTCGCCGCGCTGATGGGGGTGCTCTGGCTCGGCGTCGCGCCGCTGGTCAACGGGCTGGTGGTGCAGATGTTCGGCCTTTCCTTCGTCGCCACGCTGTCGGGCATCGCCTTCGTCAGCCACCAGGCGGGATCGTTCTTCGGCGCCTGGGGCGGCGGGCTGCTGTTCGACGCGTTCGGCAACTACGATCTCGCCTGGCAGATCGGCGTTGCCATCGGGATCACGGCGGGGATCGCCCAGATGTTCATGGACGACACTCCGACGCGGCGCATGGCCGGCGCCCCGGCCTGAGGTCAGCTCTCCGGGGTTCCCCCGGCCCTCGCCTCGCGCTGGGCCGGTATCCAACGCACCGCCACGATCGCCGAAATGACCAGCGCCGCTCCCAGGAGCTGCGGCCCGTCCAGGTGCTGGCCGAGCAGCAGGAAGCCGAAGGCGATCGCCGCCACCGGCTCCAGGTTCATGATCAGCGACATCCGGACCGAGCCGATCGCCCCGATGGCGTAGAACACGCCAATCACCGCGAAGCAGTAGAAGAAGGGTACGAAGGCGAACATGATCCAGGCTTCGCGGGTGTCCGGCATCGAGAAATCGTCCAGCGCGACCGAGGCGGCGAGAAACGCCACCACCGGCACGGCGTGGAGATGGAGCGTGATCGAACGGCTGTCCGGCGAGCGCCGGATGATCGGCTGCGAGACCAGGGCGACCACTGAAAACGCCGCCGCCGCGGTGACGGCGAGCACGATGCCGAGCACGCTGAAATCGAAATCGCCGCCGAGATCGAGCACCAGGACGAGACCCGCGAATGCCACCGCGAGCGCGACCAGGATCGCCGGAGTGATCCGCTCCTGGCCGCTCAGATGCGCCCCCGCCGCGACGAAAAACGGGTAGGTGTAGAGCAGCAGCGTCGCGTGGGCGAGCGGCAGCAGCAGGACCGCGACGTAGTGGGTGATCGACTGGACCGCCATCACGCTGCCGAGCGCGATTACGATCCAGCGGTCGCGCGGCAGGAGCGAGAACGAGCCGGCGGTGAAGCGGATCAGCAACACCAGGAAGATCGCCGACAGCACCGTCCGGAAGGTCGTCACCGAGAGCGGCGTGGTCCCGTGGCTGTAGGTGTAGACGGCAAGACCCGTGCCGAACGCGAAGCTGAGCGACGCGGCGACCGCCATCGCGTAGCCGAGCAGTCTGCGTGGCAGGATCATTCGAACGCGGCCGGAACTTTCGAGGATGGAAGGGCGCTTATGCGCTGGCCCCCCAGGCGACGCCGAGGTCCTTGAGCCACTTGCGGTAGGCGACGCAGTACTTGTCCGAGCGCACGTGCAGCTCTTCCCGGAGGTCGAGGGGGATCTCGTAGGGCCGCTGGGTCTCGACGATGCGCTTGTCCTGCGCGAACACCCTGTCCTGGCGCGAGAGAATCTGCGCCTCGGTGAGCTCCTCGCCGAAATTGATCGCGACCTGGAGCCAGACGACGCAGTCGTCGGGCGCCAGCGGGGTCACGGTCAGGAAGGTGCAGAAGCGGTTTCCCTCGCCCGTGTTCTTGGAGAAATAGGCGGTCAGCGGGCGCGGGCAGTGAAAGGTGTAGCCGGCGTTCACCGGGATGCCGCGATGGTCGCCATAGGGCTGGAAGACGATGATCTCGCTGGTCCGGATGCCGTCCTCGCCGACGAAGACGTCGAAATCCGCGATCGGGTCCGGCCGGTCGGGGTCGCCGTTGAGATTGGCGTGGACATAGGGGAAGTGCGAGACGTCGAGGAAGTTCT
>JAPPHW010000440.1 GCA_028820945.1 Defluviicoccus sp. | reverse complement strand
GTCAACCGGGACATCGTCGACATCCTGCTCGCCAACGGCCGCCTGCCGGGCAGCAATTACGGCGATCTCAACGCTCAGCTCGGCGCTCTCGACCTTGGCACCGCGCGCCTGCACGACCTGCTCGACGGCTTCGGCGACGATACCGTGGCCGCCGCGATGGAGGAGATCTCCAGGCGCGCGAGCCGACAGATGCGGGCGCTGATTGCCGAGCTGCCCAACGGGACCTACTCGTTCGAGGACCATATCGACAATGACGGGCGCGGCGACGAACCGCTCAAGGTCGCGCTCGACCTCACGATCGACGGCGAGACGCTGACACTCGATTTCTCGCGTTCGGCGCCCGCCTGCGCCGGGCCGCTCAACGTCTCGCGCGCGACGACGGTGGCCGCCTCCTTCGTCGCGCTGAAGCACATCTTCCACGAGGTTCCGACCAGCGGCGGCTGCCTGGAGCCGATCGAGTTCGTCATCCCCGAGGGCTCGATCCTCGCCGCCGAACCGCCGGCGCCGGTCTCGGGCTACACCGAGAACATCATGCGGACCATCGACGTGATCTTCGGCGCGCTCGCCCAGGCCGCGCCAGAGCGGGCGAACGCCGCCTGCTTCGCGACCGTGAACGCGCTCCTGATGTCGGGCAGCCGCGACAACGGCTCGAAGTTCATCCTGTTCACCTTCTTCGGCGGTGGGCTGGGCGGCAATCCGGAGGGCGACGGGTTGAGCCACGGCAACGCGCCCATCGGCATGGCCAACATCCCGCCCGCCGAGATCCTGGAGGCGGCGTATCCCACCTGCGTCACCAACTGGGGGCTCCGGCAGGACAGTGGCGGTCCGGGGCGCAACCGGGGCGGTCTGGGCGCGGTCTACGAGTTCGAATTGCTGGCCGACGAGGCCGATCTCGTGGTGTTCGGCGAGCGTGCGCGCTTCCCCGCCTTCGGCATCCTCGGCGGCGCCCACGGCGCGCCCAACCGGATCGTCTACCAGCAGGAGGACGGGGAGCACTCGCCCGAAAAGACCGGCAAGCTGTCGGGCGTCGTGCTGCGCAAGGGCCAGCGGGTGCGTATCGAGAGCCCGGGCGGCGGCGGCTACGGACCGGCGCAGGAGCGGCCGGTCGACGCCATCGCCCGCGACATCGCGCTCGGCTTGGTGAGCCGCGAGGCCGCCGAACGAAACTACCGTGTGCGCGTCGCTGCCGACGGATCGGTAGAGCGGTCCGCGGCGTGACCGGCGGGTCCGGCCATCTTACGACGCGTTCGGAGGCTCCTCGTCCCAGAAATCCCGGTCGTCGGCCAGGTTGTCCGGGTGGAACCGGGCCGACAGGATGCGCCCATCCCGAATTTCGAAGACCGCGAGTTCCCGTCCCTCGATCCGCCGGTCGTTCTTGTCCGCTGACCATTCAATAGAAACGGCGACGTGGCTGCCGGTCTCGGCGGTCGATACAACGGAGAGATCGAAGGTCCCGCCGGTGGTGTCGAGCGCGCCGCGGATCATATCGAGCACCGCGTCTCGGCCGCGCAGCTCGCCCATATGCGCGCCGACATCGGGCTCGCTCCAGCGGATATCGTCGGCCATGAAGCGCCTGAGCGACTCCGGGTCGCCGGCGCGGCGGGCGTCGTAGAAGGCGCGGATGAAGCGGCCGAGCGGGCCGGCGCGATTATCCTCGGTATCGGACATGCCGGAAGGTTCTGCATCGCAACGGAGCCGGGCGCAAGCGGGTGACGCTCGCAAGGGCGGTCGCTACAGTGACAAACTCGGGGAGCGGTCGCGCGCCAGCGCCGGCCGCCGCTCCGGGCAATTGCTGCTTCTTTACCGGGCGTTATGGATATTCCCGCAACAGGGTGTCGGGTCGGCGTCGATGTCGGCGGGACCTTCACCGATGTTTTCTGGCTCGACGAACGCACCGGGCGGTTCGGCATCGGCAAGGTCCCGTCGGTCAGGGACGATATCGCCCAAGGGTTCCTGCACGGGATCTCGTCCTCGGTCGCCGAGCCGGGTGGGATCGGGTCCGTGGTTCACGGCACCACCGTCGGCACCAACGCGCTGCTCGAGCGCAAGGCGGCGCGCACCGGGCTGATCGTCACGCGCGGTTTCCGCGACGTGCTGGAGATGCGCCGGCGCGACCGGCCCAACACTTGGGGGCTGTGGGGCAGTTATCGTCCGGTGGTCACGCGGGACCTCTCCATCGAGGTCGACGAGCGCGTCCTCGCCGACGGAACGATCCGCACGCCGGTCGACGCCGACGAGGCGGCCCGCGCCGCGCTCATGCTTCTGGAACGCGGCTGCGAGGCGCTCGGCATCGTCTTCATCAACGCCTACGCCAACGATGCCAACGAGCGTGCCGCGCTGCAAGCCGTGCGCGCGGTCTGGCCCAACGAATACGTCAACGCATCCTCGCTGATCCTGCCCGAGATCCGCGAATTCGAACGCGCGTCGACCACGGCGCTCAATGTTTGTCTCCAGCCGATCTTCGGCGCCTATCTGGAGGGTGTGGAGGCAGGGTTCGCGACGCGGGGGATCGACGCCGAGCTCCTGATCGTCCAGTCCAACGGCGGGGTGATGTCGGTCGACACGGCGCGGAGCCTGCCCGTCCGCACCACGCTCTCGGGACCGGCCGCGGGCGTCATCGCCGGGGCTCGCATCGCCGAGGCCGCGGGATTCGCCAACGTGATCACCTGCGACATGGGCGGCACCAGCTTCGACGTTGCGCTGGTCGCCGACGGCAAGAGCGCATACAGCCTCCAGGCGGCGATCGATTTCGGCCTCGTGGTCCGCTCGCCGATGATCGAGATCACCACCATCGGCGCGGGCGGCGGCTCCATCGCGCGGGTCG
>JAPPHW010000243.1 GCA_028820945.1 Defluviicoccus sp. | reverse complement strand
CTTCCGCGCTCGCGCCGGTCGTCCGCGAACTCGACGGTCCGGTCGCGGTCGGCTCGGTCTGCGGCACCGAGGCCGACCCGCAATGCCTGTCGCGCCAGGAAGCGGCGTTGCGGGAGGCCGGCATGATCGTCGCCGGGAGCAACGCCAGCGCTGCGCGCATCGCGGCCCGGATCGCGGGCGGGGACGAACCATGAGCGGCGACCTCCTGCGAGGCGTTCCCGCGGTCCTCAATCTCGGCGTCGGCGCGTTCGCCGAACCGATAGCGGCCGCCGGCGGCGCGGTCGTCGATATCGACTGGCGGCCTCCGGCGGGCGGCGCACGCGACGCCGGAATCGAGCTTGCGTCCCTGATCGACCATCCGCGCATCGAGGCGGCGAACCGCGACGCGTTCGGGCGCTTTCTCGCCGCCGAGCCGGCGGTCACGGGGATCGGTTCCGCGATCGACGTCCTGCCGGGGATGGGCGCGCGCACGATCCTGCACGCCGGCGCACCGGTCGCGTGGGAGGAAATGTGCGGTCCGATGCGGGGCGCGGTGCTGGGCGCGGTCCTGTTCGAAGGCTGGGCCGGCGACCTCGACGCGGCGCTCTCGCTCGCGGAATCCGGCGCTATCGCGTTCGATTCGTGCCACCACCACGGGGCGGTGGGTCCGATGTCCGGCGTCACCTCGCCGTCGATGCCGATGTGGATCGTCGAGAACGCGGCCGGCGGCAACGCGGCCTTTTCCGGCCTCAACGAGGGTCTCGGCAAGGTGCTGCGCTTCGGCGCCAACGGCCCCGAGGCGATCGAGCGCCTGCGCTGGATGCGGGACGAGCTGGCCGGCGTGCTGGCGAGCGCGCTCGGCGAGGGCGGCCCCGTCGACCTCAAGCCCCTGATCGCCCAGGCGCTCCACATGGGGGACGAGGCGCACAACCGGAACGCCGCCGCGACCTCGCTTCTGATCAAGCGGCTGGTTCCCCCGGCGCTCCGCTCCGGCGCCGATCCGGAGAGCGTCGCCCGGGCGTTCGCGTTCATGGCCGGCAACGACCATTTCTTCATCAACCTCTCGATGGCGGCCTGCAAGGCGATGCTCGACGCCGCGCGCGGCGTGCCGTTTTCGTCGATGGTGACCGCGATGGCGCGGAACGGGGTCGAATTCGGCATCCAGATGAGCGCGACCGGCGACCGCTGGTTCACCGCTCCGGCTCCGGTCGTGGACGGGCTCTACTTCTCCGGCTTCGGCAAGGAGGACGCGGCGCGCGACATCGGCGACAGTGCGATTACGGAGACAGCCGGGCTCGGCGGTTTCGCCATGGCCGCGGCGCCGGCCATCGTCCGCTTCGTCGGCGGCAGCGCCGGCGAGGCGATCGCCGCGAGCCGGGAGATGCGCCGGATAACCATCGGCGAGAATCCCGCGTTCACCCTGCCGATCCTCGATTTCGCCGCCGCGCCGGCCGGGATCGACGCGCGCAGGGTCGCCGACAGCGGTGTGCTGCCCGTCGTCAATACCGGGATCGCCCACCGCGAGGCCGGCGTCGGACAGATCGGCGCCGGGATCACCGCCGCGCCGATGGAGTGCTTCGTCCAGGCGGTCCGCGCGCTCTATCGCGAGCTCGGGGGGGCGGATCCCGACTGAGCGCCGCTATCCGCCTTGCGCGTGGGCATAGAGCGCGATCGCGGCGGCGGCCGAGACGTTGAGGCTCGCCGCCCCCCGCGCCATCGGGATCCGCAGCAGGAGGTCGCAGGTCTCCGCCGTCAGCCGCCGCAGCCCGCGCCCCTCCGCACCGAGGACCAGGGCGCAGCGGTCCGGCAGCGTCTCCGGCGAGAGCTCGGTCTCCGAATCGGCGTCGAAACCGACGCACCAGAATCCTCCGTCTTTCATCTCGGACAGCGCGCGGGCGAGGTTGGCCGCCCGAATCACCGGCACCCGTTCCAGCGCGCCCGAGGCCGCCTTGGCCAGCGCGCCGGTCTCGGGCGGGGCGTGGCGGTCGGGGACGACCAGGGCGAGCGCGCCGAGCGCCGCGGCGCTTCTCAGAATGGCGCCGACGTTCCGCGGGTCCTGCACCCGGTCGAGGACCACCGCCGCCGCCCGCTCTCGGGATTCGGCGGCGCTCAGGAGCGAATCGATCCCCGCGTCCGGCAGCGGTTCGGCGAGGAGCGCGAGCCCCTGGTGCACCGCGCCGTCCGGCAGGACCTGCCGCAAGACCGCGCGCTCGACGATCTCCGGCTCGTGCGCCGCGAAGGCCGCCGCGGCCTCGTTCTCGGCGAGAAACCGCAGCCGCCCGCGCGCGGGATTGGCGAGCGCGGCAGCCACCGCATGGCGGCCGTAGAGCCAGATCGCCGAGCGGCTTCCGCGCTCCTGCCGCTTGCCCTTGTTTCTTGCCATGGAAGGCACTATAATGCGCTCCGTCATTGACCGAACGATTAATCCTGCATGGCGCGCCTCCCATGGTCCGGGACGGGCGCTTTCGACTTTTTCATGTCGTTGACATGGGAAGTCAGATCGCCTAGTTCGGCGGGTCCGGAGGGGTGCCCGAGTGGCTAAAGGGGACGGGCTGTAAACCCGTTGGCGTTTGCCTACGTTGGTTCGAATCCAACCCCCTCCACCAGCCCCCGGCGGCGGCGTTGCGCGGGCAAGGGAGCGATTGGCGGAGCGGACGGCCAGTGCAGCGGGAGGCCCAGGAACGTCGCGCGGGTGTAGCTCAATGGTAGAGCCCCAGCCTTCCAAGCTGGTTGTGTGGGTTCGATTCCCATCACCCGCTCCAACCGCGATTTGCGCGGGACCGGCCGCCGGCCCGCGATGCCAGACCACACTGGGGAATTAGCGATGTCGAAGGCGAAGTTTGAGCGTACGAAGCCGC
>JAPPHW010000216.1 GCA_028820945.1 Defluviicoccus sp. | reverse complement strand
AGGCCGACGGCATCGGCCACATCCCCTGCCCGGTGCCGATGAAGAACCGGGACGGGTCCGCGCCGAACGTGCCGCCGCGCCCGGCGCTCTCGGTCGGGCGAGTCCGCCATGTCGGCGACCCGGTCGCGGTGGTCGTCGCGGAGACTCTCGCCGAGGCGCGGGACGCCGCGGAGTCGATACCGTTCGAGGTCTCGTCCCTCCCCGTCGCGGCCTCCGTCGAAAGCGCGCTCGACGCCGATTCCCCCCTGCTGTGGGAGTCTTCGCCGGGCAACGTGTTCCTCGACTTCCACATGGGCGACGAGGAGGCGGTCGACGCGGCGCTCGCCGGCGCGCACCACGTCACCCGCATCCGGCTCGACAACACCCGCATGGTGGTCAACGCGATGGAGCCGCGCGCGGCGCTCGCGCAATACGACGCCGCGGCGGAGAAATTCACGCTCCATGTCGGAAGCCAGGGCGTCGCCGGCTATCGCGCCACCCTCGCCAACGCGATATTCGGCGTGCCGGCCGAGAAGATCCGGGTGATCAGCGACGACATCGGCGGCTCCTTCGGGATGAAGGGCGCGGCGTACTCGGAGGCGATCTGCGTCATGTACGCGGCGCGCAAGCTGGGCCGCCCGGTGAAGTGGTGCGCGGACCGCTCGGAGAGCTTCCTATCCGACCACCAGGGCCGGGCGATGACGGTCGACCTCGCTCTGGGGCTCGACGAGGACGGCAACTTCCTCGCGCTCAAGGTCGACGCGCTGGGCGACATGGGCGCCTACCTGACGGCGATGGGGCCGTGGCCTGTGACCATGGTGGTCAGCCGCAACATCATCAGCGTCTACAAGACGCCGTTGTTCTCCTACGGCGCGAAATGCGTGTTCACCAACACCGTCCCGACCGGCCCCTATCGCGGCGCCGGACGGCCGGAGTCGAAATATTTTCTCGAGCTCCTGATCGACAAGGCCGCGACCGAGACCGGGATCGACCGGATCGAGCTGCGCCGCCGCAACCTCGTCCGTCCCGAACAGATGCCGTTCGAGACTCCGGTGGGCCTCACATACGATTCGGGCGATTTCGAACAGATCATGGACGAGGCGATGGCGCGCGCGGACACCGCGGGGTTCGCCGAACGCCGCCGCGCCAGCGAGGCCGCGGGCAGGCTGCGCGGGCTCGGCATCGCCCCCTACCTCGAAACCACGGCGGCACCCGGCACGGAGCTGGCCGACATTCGTTTCGAGGCGGACGGGACGGTGACGCTGGTCACCGGCACCTGCGATTTCGGGATGGGCCACGCCACGCCCTTCGCGCAAGTGCTGAGCGACAAGCTCGGCGTGCCGTTCGACCGGATCCGCATCGTCCAGCACGATTCGGACGAGATGAGCCCGGGCGCCGGCGGATCGGGCGGCTCGCGCTCGGCGATCGCGGCAAGCGGCGCCATTCTGGAGGCGGGCGACGCGGTGATCGACCGCGGCCGCAAGATCGCCGGACACCTGCTGGAAGCCGCGGTCGAGGATATCGAGTTCGCGGACGGCGTCTTCCGTGTCGCCGGCACCGACCGGTCGATGGACATCATGAGCCTGGCGTCGGAAGCCCGGGGAAACGGTGCCTTGCCGGGTGACCTCGCGGATGGGCTCGGGGCAAAATGCTCGCACGACACGAGCCCGATCAGCTTCCCCAACGGCTGCCACGTCTGCGAGGTCGAGATCGATCCCGACACGGGCGAGACCGCGGTCGACCGATACACCGTGGTCGACGATTTCGGCACCGTGCTCAACCCTCCGATCGTCGAGGGTCAGGTGCATGGCGGCATCGCCCAGGGCCTCGGGCAGGTGCTGCTGGAAAACACGGTCTACGACGACGACGGTCAGCTCGTGACCGGGTCGTACATGGACTATGCGATGCCCCGCGCGGACCACATGGCATGGGTCGACTTCGTCACCCATCCGGTGCCGTGCACGACCAACCCGCTCGGCGTGAAGGGCTGCGGCGAAGCCGGCAACGGCGGCTCTTACCCCGCGGCGATCCTCGGCATTCTCGATGCGCTGGCGGCGCGCGGCGTGGCGGAGCTGCCGCTCCCGGCGAGCCCCCACCGCGTGTGGCAGGCACTGCGGGCCGCTCAAGGCTGAGGAGAAGCACCATGCCAACCGCATCGGTCAACGGTACCGAGATCTGGTACGAAACGCAGGGCAGCGGACATCCGCTCATGCTCTTCCCGGGGCTCGGCATGGACCACCGCTACTACCGGCTCGGCGAGCCGTTGCTCCGCGAGAACTGCACGACGGTCCTCCTCGATCCGCGCGGCGTGGGCCGCTCGCGGAAGGACGATCCGTCGGGGGTCCGCTACACGTCCGAGCTATGGGCCGACGACTTCGCCGCGCTGGTCCGGGAGGCGGGATGGGGGAGCGTCGACATACTGGGCTCCTCGCTCGGCGGATCGACCGCCCAGGCGATGGCGGTGCGTCATCCGGATGTGGTGCGCTCGATGATCGTGGTCGGCGGGTTCTCCGAGCTCGACCGGGCGATGGAGATGAACTTTTCGCTCCGCAAGAAGCTCGTCGCGAAGATCGGCATGGGCGAGGAGCTCGCGGACTTCATGGGCCTCTCGACCATGACGCGGGAATTCATGGACACCGACGAAGGCCTCGCGGTCATGCGGGCCAACCAGGAGAACGTCCGCGCCAACGATCCCGACCTCTACACCGCCTTCCTCGATTCCATCCTGTCGTGGGGCCGCCGCCTTCCCGGCCAGGAGAACGAGCCCCTCTGGACCGAGAAGATCCGGGGCATCTCCTGCCCGACGCTCGTGCTCACCGGCGACAACGACTATTTCATCCCGGCGAAGTTCTCGAAGAT
>JAPPHW010000093.1 GCA_028820945.1 Defluviicoccus sp. | reverse complement strand
AGCTCCGAGCGCACGCAGGCGCGCGCCGGCATGTTGTCGGGGTCGATCCAGGCGTTCCAGACCTCGTTCATCGCGCCGAAATTCTCGAAATCGGTGATCCACAAATTGGCCGAGAGGATCCTGGACTTGTCGCTGCCGACCGAGGCCAGCTGGGCGTCGATGTTGTCGAGGATTTCCCGGGTCTGGGCCTTGATGTCGCCGCCGCCGTGCCCGACCTGCCCGGCGAGATAGATCGTGTCGCCGTGGACGACGATGCCGCTCATGGACGGCATCTGCTTTCCGTTCACGACCTTGCCGTGCCGCGCCTGGTGTCTTTCGATCGCCATTTTCGTCCCCTAGTCTCGGTGATGAATTCACGGCTACGATGCCAGCGCGGAGCGGTTGCCGCAACGCATGCAAAACGACGACGGGGTGGGGATGAAGGTCGATCTGGCGGCGATCGGCGGCGGTTTCGCCGGACTTACGGCGGCGGTCCGCGCGGCGGAGCTGGGCCTCGAGGCCGTCGCGATCGAGCGCGGCGACGGCGAGGCCTATATGTGCAATTCGCGGGTCTGCACCGGCGTGCTGCACACGGCGCTCGCCAACGCGGGCGATCCGCCCGACATCGTCTACGAGCGCGTCATGAACGGGACGAAGGGGACGGCGCGATCCGATCTCGCGCGAACCTTCGCGGAGAACGGAACGCGGACGTCGGCGTGGATGGAGGCCCATGGCGCGACGCTGGAGACCGTGCCGCGCCGCAACTACGGGCTGCCCAGCCTCGCTCCGGTCCGAAGGATGGGCGCCGGCCTGGATTGGGAAGGGAACGGGCCGGACCTCTTTCTCAGGAACCTCGCGACACAGCTCGAAACTGCCGGCGGGACGGTCCTGCGCGGCACCGAGGCGCGCGCCCTCGTCATGGAGGACGGCGCGTGCCGGGGCGTGGAGGTCCGGGACGCGAACGGCGGCCGGACGATCGAAGCGGGCGCCGTCGTCATCGCGGACGGCGGCTTCCAGGCCGACCGCGAACTTCTCGCCCGACACATCGCCCGACGACCCGACCGCATCCGGCAGCGCAACACCGAGACCGGCCGCGGCGACGGCCTCCGCATGGCCGAGAAAGCGGGGGCGGCGCTCGTCGGGCTCGACAAGTTCTACGGCCACGTGCTCTCGCGCGACGTGATGTCCAACCCGGAACTGTGGCCCTATCCGCAGGTCGACGTGATCTGCGCATCGGGCATCGCGGTGGGCGCGGACGCGAAGCGGTTCGCGGACGAAGGGCGCGGCGGCGTCTACATCGCCAACGAGATCGCCCGCCTCGACGACCCGCTGGGCGCGACCGCGATCTTCGATTCGACGGTCTGGGAACAGGCGAGAGAAGCCGATCTGGTGCCGCCCAACCCGCTATTGGTGGAGGCGGGCGGGACGCTGCACACGGCCGGCTCGATCGGCGAGCTCGCGCTGCGTTGCGGGCTCGATACGGGGACTCTCGAAACGACCGTCGCGGCGTTTAACGCTGCCGTGAAGGACGCTCGCACGGATACGCTCACGCCTGCACGAACGACCGAGACTTACGCGTCCATGCCCATCGAAACGCCGCCCTTCCATGCGATTCCGCTCGCGGCGGGTATCACGGTGACAATGGGCGGCGTCGCGGTCGACAGCGCGGCGCGCGTGCTCAAGCCCGACGACACGCCGATCCCGGGCCTCTATGCCGCGGGCTCGACGGTGGGGGGCGTCGAGGGCGGCCCCGACGCCGCCTATATCGGCGGGCTGATCAAGGCGTTTCTGCTCGGGCTCGTGGCGGCGGAAACGGCCGCGCGCGAGATCGAAGCGGCAAACTGAATTTGGGGAGGGAACGATGAAATACGAAACGCCGAGCGCAAGCGCGATCAAGGAGCTCGCCGGAGAGATGGGCTTCACCGTCGACGATGCGACCGCCGAGGACATGCGGACCTTCTGGGCGCCGTTCGCCGATGCCTTCAACGAAGTGGAGGCGACGCCGGACGACCTGCCGCCGGTGAAGTACGAGCGCGGCGCCTGGTCGCGGCCCGACCGGGCGGAGAACCCGCATGGCGGCTGGTACGTCAAGGCGCGGATCGAGGGGGCGGCGGACGGCCCCCTCAAGGGCAGGACGGTCGCGATCAAGGACAGCGCCTGCGTCGCCGGCATCCCGATGATGAACGGCGCCTCGGTGCTGGAGGGCTACGTTCCCGACATGGATGCGACGGTGGTCACCCGGCTGCTCGACGCGGGCGCGACGATCCTCGGCAAGTCGGTGTGCGAGTATTTCTGCGTCTCGGGCGGCAGCAACACGTCGGCCTCCGACATCGCGGAGAGCCCGCGCAACCCGGGCCACACGCCGGGCGGCTCGTCGACCGGGAGCGCCGCTCTGGTCGCCTCCGGCGAGGTCGACATGGCGCTCGGCGGCGACCAGGCGGGCTCGATCCGCATCCCGGCGTCGATGTCGGGCATCGTTGGCATCAAGCCGACATTCGGCCTCATCCCCTATACCGGGATCATGGGGATCGAAACCACCGTCGACCATACCGGCCCGATGACGAACGACGTCGCCGGCAACGCGCTGTTTCTCGAATCGATGGCGGGCGAGGACGGGCTCGACCCGCGCCAGCGGGTGCCGACGGTCGACAGCTACACCGACGCGCTCGGCGGCGACGTCGGCGGCATGCGGATCGCCGTGGTGTCGGAAGGTTTCGGTTGCTACGACTCGCTCCCCGATGTCGACGCGACCGTGCGCGCGGCCGCCCGGCATTTGGAGTCGCTGGGCGCGGAGGTCACCGAGGTCTCGATCCCGATGCACCCGACCGGGCTCGCGATCTGGGGCGGGATCTGCGCCGACGGGATGTACCACACGA
>JAPPHW010000384.1 GCA_028820945.1 Defluviicoccus sp. | reverse complement strand
GGCTTCTGCACCGCGGTCTGTCCGACCTATGTGCTTACCCGCGACGAGAACGAAGCGCCGCGCGGGCGGATCGACCTCATCAGGGCGATGCTGGAGAAGGGAGGCCCGCCCGACCCCCGGACGGTCGGCCATATCGACAGCTGCCTGTCCTGCAACAGCTGCATGACGACCTGCGCGGTCGACGTGGACTATTTGCATCTCTCCGACATAGCCCGTGCCTATATCGAAGCGAACTACCGCCGCCCGCTCGGCGACCGCCTGCTGCGGCACCTGATCGCGCGGACGATACCGGAACCCGCCCGTTTCACGAGAATGTCCCGTCTGGCGCGCTTCGCCCGGCCTGTCCGGACGCTGCTGCCGCGCCGCCTGCGCAATCTGGTCGATTTGGCGCCGGCCGCGCTGCCGCCGGTCCCCGACCTGACCGGCGTCCACCCCGCCGAAGGGGCGCGGCGCCGGCGCGTTGCCCTGCTGCAGGGCTGTGTCCAGCAAGCGCTGGCACCGGAGATCAACGCGGCGACGATCCGGCTGCTTACCCGCCACGGCTTCGAGGTAGCGGTTCCCGCGGGAGTGGGCTGCTGCGGTGCGTTCACCCTCCATATGGGCAAGACGGAGATGGCGACGGCGGCGGCGGGCCGCGTCGTCGACGCCTTGACCGGGGAGCTGGAGGCCGGCGGCCTCGACGCCGTCGCGGTCAACGCGTCCGGCTGCGGGACGGTGGTCAAGGACTATGCGCGCGTTCTGGAACGCGATCCGTCGCGGCGCGGCAACGCCGTGGCGCTCGCGGCTATCGCCCGCGATGTCACCGAATTGCTGGCGCCGGAAGATTTGCGTCTGCCGGAGACAGCCGTGCCGCTCGTCATCGCCTATCACGATGCCTGCTCGCTTCAGCATGCACAGAAGATCCGCAAGCGGCCCCGTGCGCTGCTCCGTGCCGCCGGCTTCGAGGTAAAGGATATTCCCGAAGCCCATTTCTGTTGCGGGTCGGCGGGCGCCTACAACATGCTTCAGCCCGACATGGCCGAGGCCCTGGGCCGGCGCAAGGCCGCCCATATCGAGAGCACCGGGGCAGTAGCGATAGCCGCGGGCAATCTCGGTTGCCTTGCCCAGGTTGCCCGGTTCACCACCCTGCCGCTGCTCCACACGGTGGAGCTCCTGGACTGGGCCACCGGCGGACCGCTGCCGGCGGCGCTGCGCGACATGGATCTGCCGGTGCCGGCTCTTCGCGCGAGCGCGTCGGGTCCGAATCCGGTTCCGGCGCCCGCCCCGATACCGCAACAGGCCGATCCTGCAGGTCCGGGCATCTGGTAATCTGGCGCCGCAAGAGGGGACGAAGCGATGAGCATGGATGCCTTTCTGCGGGCCGCCGAGGGCGAGCTGGGCGCGGAGCACGTCAACATTGCGGACGAAACGCTCGCGCGCTACGGGGAGAACACCATGCCGCGCGGGGATCGGCGGCCGGCGGCGGTGCTCTACCCCGGCTCGACCGGAGAGGTCGCCGCGGCGGTCCGCCTCGCGAATGAGCACGAAGTGCCGCTCTTCCCCACCTCCACCGGCAACAACATGGGCCTCGGGACCCGTTCCGCGCCGGCCGAGGGCATGGCGGTGCTCGATCTGGGCCGGCGCATGAACCGGATCCTCGAGATCGACGAGCGCCTTGGCTTCGCCGCGGTCGAGCCCGGGGCGAGCTTCCAGATGCTGGCCGACGAGTTGAAGCGGCGGGGCGGCCAATGGATGAATTCCACCACCTCCGGGCCGCCGCAGGGCGGCATGATCGGGAACGCGCTCGACAAGGGTGCCGGCTACGGCCCCTATTTCGACCATTTCGGATTCAGCTGCGGCATGGAGGTCGTGCTCGGGACCGGTGCCACGATCCGGACGGGCGACGGATCGATCGCGGGTGACAGCCTGATGAACTGGCACGTCTCGAAATACTCCTTCGGCCCGATCCTGGACGGGCTGTTCGCCCAGTCGAACTACGGAATCGTCACGCGTCTGGGAATCTGGCTGCTGCCGCGTCCGCCGGCGATACGCTCCTTCCACTTCACGTTCCCGGACGACGACGATCTGGAGGCGATCGTCGAGCTGTGCCGGCCGCTGAAGATGTCGAACTTCGTGCCGACGCTGTTTCGCGTTTCCAACGACCTGTATCTGATCGGCAGCGAGGTGCCGAGCCCGGCCTATGCGGCGACCGGGGGCAGGGAGTCGATAAGCGACGACGCGCGCAAGGCGTTGCAGCGAGAACATGGGCTGGGCGCCTGGACCGTCTCCGGCGCGTTTTACGGGCCGTCGATGGAGGCGATGGAGCCGCAGATCGGCCGTGTGGTCGACCATTTCGGGAGCGGGGGCAAGGCGACTTACATCCCGCACGAGGAGGCGTTGGAGAAGCCGGCGCTGGAATGCGCCATCGCGTCCTTTTCCGGCGAGCCGACCCATACCGAGCTCGGTCTGTTGAAATGGCGGCCCGGCGGCGGCAATGCGTGGTTCACCCCCGGCACGCCGATGGACGGTCGGATCGCCAACGAATTCCAGAAGCTGGGGCGCGGCATCTACGAGGCCAACGGTCTCGACTATCAGGTCATGAACGTGGCCGGACCCCGCTTCGCCCGCGGTCTCCACGTGATCTCGTTCAACCGGGAGGACCCGGACGAATGCGCCCGCGCGGATACCGCCTATCGGGCGCTGGCCGAAGCGTTCTTCGCACGCGGCGTGGCCGTCGGCCGGGCGCCGATAGACTGGTACGACTTTCACATGGATAAGCTGATGCCGTCCTTCAGGGACGCGTGCGGCGCGATCAAGCGCGCTCTCGATCCCAACGGCGTGATCGCGCCGGGCCGGTACGGCATCTACTGACCCGGA
>JAPPHW010000201.1 GCA_028820945.1 Defluviicoccus sp. | reverse complement strand
GAAATCGACGGCGTCAAGGACATCGCCGACCACAGGGCGCTCAGATCGAGGGTGAGACCGGACGTAGCCTGAGGCCGGCGGGAAGACCCGGCGCAAAACCGACGGAGACTTCGCGGCATGCAGGACCTGACGGACGTTTCGAGGGGCGATCAGAACCGGGCTCTCGGGTTGAGCACCTTCTCGTTCACGGTGTGCTTCGCCGTCTGGACGATCTTTTCGATCATCGGCGTCAAGATCAAACAGGATTTGGGCCTGTCGGAGACCGAATTCGGGATCCTGGTCGCCACACCGGTCCTCACCGGGTCGATCAGCCGCATTTTTCTCGGCGTCTGGACCGAACAGTATGGCGGCCGGCTCGTGTTCACGATCCAGATGCTGGCGACCGCGGTGGCCTGCTGGCTGCTGTCCGAGGTCCGCACGTACGAGGTGTTCCTGATAGCCGCGCTCGGCGTCGGGCTGGCCGGCGGGTCGTTCATCGTCGGCGTCGCCTATACGTCCCAATGGTTCGAAAAGGAGCGCCAAGGCACCGCTCTCGGCATCTTCGGAGTCGGCAATGTCGGCGCGGCGGTGACCAATTTCGGCGCGCCGTTCCTGGTGGTGGCGTTCGGCTGGGAACAGGCGGCGCAGATCTATGCGGTCGTGCTGGCGCTGACCGCCGTCGCCTTCTACCTGCTGGCCCGGCCCGACCCCTCGGAGGTGGCGCGAAAGCGCGAGGGCCGAAAGCCGGTCTCCACGGGCGAGCAGCTCGCGCCGCTGAAGAACATGCAGGTCTGGCGCTTCGCCACCTACTATTTCTTCGTGTTCGGAGGCTTCGTCGCGCTCGCTTCCTACCTGCCGCGCTTCTATGTCGGCGCGTACGGCCTCGAGCTCGCCACTGCCGGCATGCTCGCGGCGGCCTATTCCATGCCGGGTTCGGTGTTTCGCGCGCTCGGCGGCTGGATGTCAGACAAGTGGGGCGCGCGCGCGGTGATGTACGCGACATTCATCGTGTCGCTGATCTGCCTTTTCATAATGAGCTACCCGAGCACCGAATACATCGTTCAGGGGATCGATGCGCCGATCCGGTTCACATTCGGCGTCGATCTGACGTCTTTCGTCATACTCACCGTGCTGCTCGGCTTCGTGATGTCGTTGGGCAAGGCCGCCGTCTACAAGCATATCCCGGTCTACTACCCGCATCACGTCGGGTCCGTCGGCGGGCTCGTGGGCATGATCGGCGGACTTGGGGGATTCGTCCTGCCGATCGCGTTCGGCATCCTCAACGACTGGTTCGGGGTCTGGACCAGCTCGTTCATGCTGCTGTTCGCGATCGTGCTGGTTAGCACCGTCTGGATGCATGTGGCGATCCGCCTGATGGAACGCCGCCGCCATCCGGGCCTCGCCGACGAGCGCTATCTCAGCGACGTGCCGGACACCCCTCAGGCGCCGCCGGCGTCGGCGCGTTAGACCGGGGAGCGGAAAGACATGGCCAAGAACCTGGCGACCTGGGATCCGGAAGACGAGGCGTTCTGGGAGGCCGACGGCAAGCGCATCGCCACCCGCAATCTGTGGATCTCCATCCCCTGCCTGCTGTGCGGCTTCGCGGTGTGGCTGTACTGGGGGATCATCACCGTCCAGATGATCAACCTGAAGTTTCCGTTCTCCCAGGCGGAGCTGTTCACCCTGGCCGCGATCGCCGGGTTGAGCGGTGCGACGCTCCGCATCCCGTCGTCCTTTTTCATCCGCATGGCGGGCGGGCGCAACACGATCTTTCTCACCACGACGCTGCTGATCATTCCGGCGGCGGGCACCGGGTGGCTGCTGCAGGACCCGACGACGCCGCTCTGGCAGTTCCAGGCCATGGCGCTGCTGTCGGGCTTCGGCGGCGGCAATTTCGCCTCTTCGATGTCGAACATTTCCTTCTTCTACCCGAAGAAGGTGCAGGGTCTTTCGCTCGGCATGAACGCCGGGCTCGGCAATTTCGGCGTCACCACGATGCAGATCCTGGTGCCGCTGGTCATGACGGTCGGCATTTTCGGCGGCTCGGCGCTGGTGCTCGCCAACTCTTCCGGCACGCTGGTCGGCAAGATCCCGGCGGGGACCGAGACCTATATCCACAACGCCGGCTATGTCTGGGTCGCCATCCTGGTTCCGCTGGCGGTCGCCGCCTGGTTCGGCATGAACAACATCACCGCCTCGCACGTCTCGCCGGGCCTCACCTCGACCGCCGAGGCGTTCGGCAAGATCCTCGGCATGCTGGGAATCGGGCTGGTCACCGCGGCGATCGGGCTGTGGCTGCTGCTGCCGGCGAAGGCCGGCGGTTCCGGGCTGGAGCTCAGCAAGTGGCTGGTGCTGCCGCTGGTCATCGCCACGACGGTGTTCGCCCTGCGGGCGATCCCCGGCACCATCCGCCAGAGCCTCGACCAGCAATACGCGATCTTCAGGAACAAGCACACCTGGGCGATGACGGTCATCTACACGATGACTTTCGGCTCGTTCATCGGCTACGCGGCCGCCTTCGGGCTGGCGATCAAGGTGGTGTTCGGCTTCCAGCACATCGAGGTCGACGGGGTCATGACCCACACGACGGTAAACCCGAACGGGCCGAGCGCGCTGATGTATGCCTGGACGGGTCCCTTCATCGGCGCCCTGATCCGTCCCATCGGCGGCATGATCTCCGATCGCCTCGGCGGTGCGCTGGTCACGCAGATCGTTTCGGTGATCATGGTCGTCTGCGCGCTCGGCGTGGCGTATTTCCTGTCGCTCGCCTACGCGTCGCCGACACCGGAAGACTATTTCGTGCCGTTCCTGCTTCTGTTCCTTGTCCTGTTCGCGGCGACCGGCATCGGCAACGGCTCGACCTTCCGCACCATCGCCATCG
>JAPPHW010000338.1 GCA_028820945.1 Defluviicoccus sp. | reverse complement strand
AGACGGTCGCGCCCCCGGGCGCGAGGCCCGTGTCGAAAAGCTGAACCGGACAGCAGTGGACTTGTTCCGGGCATGACGGGAGAAATACCGCGCGGTCTTCGTAAGTCCTTCGCATTGGCCCGAGGGGCGGTCGATGCGACAATTCGTTTGCCGCCGCAAACCGCTCGGAGTCCTCGCGGGTAAAATCGGATTGACGGCAAGAGAGAAATCGCTCGAAGAAGAATTGCGCGCCTTGCGCGACACGATTGTCGACGGCCTCGTCGTTATCGATGTCGACAAGCGAATCCGGTCCTTCAATCGCGCGGCGGAGCGCATTTTCGGCTACCGGGCGGCAGAAGCGGTGGGGCGAAATGTCGGCATCCTCATGCCGCGCGGCGAACGCAATGCGCATGACGGCCATGTCGACCGCTACCTGGCGACGGGGGAAGCGCATGTCGTCGGCCGCGGACGCGAGGTCACCGGCGAGCGCAAGGACGGGTCGACATTTCCGATGTCGATTTATCTGGGGGAAATGCGGTTCGCCGGAGAACGCCGCTTCCTGGGCGTCGTGCGCGACCTGTCCGAATCGCGCCGCCGGGAAGACGCGCTCCGCAGCCACGAAGAGATGCTGCGCAGCATCGCGGCCAGCCTGCCGGGGCTGGTTTTCCGGATCGTCCTCTTTCCCGACGGCCGGGTCCTGATCCCGTTCGCAAGCGAGGGCCTCGGGCGCGTGTTCGCCCTCGACCCGGAGGCCGTGCAGACCGACCCCGGGGTGTTTTCGAGCGCGATCCACGATACCGACCGGGCCGGCTGGCGGGCCGCCCTGGAAGCCTCGGCGCGCGATCTGGGGCCGCTGGATCACCGGATGCGCGTGCGGGGCGAAGACGGTGTCGAGCGTTGGATGCACGCGTTCGCGCGCCCGGCGCGGCAGGCCGACGGCGCGGCGGTCTGGAACGGCCTCGCGCTCGACGTCACCGACCGGCAGACCGCCCAGGCGGAACTCCACCAGGCCCAGAAAATGGAGGCGATCGGTCAACTGACGGGTGGCGTCGCGCACGACTTCAACAACCTTCTCGCCGTATTGTCGATGGACCTGGAGGAGCTGGAGGCGCTGACCCCGCCGGACGACGAGCGCCGCGCGCTGATCGACGAGGCCCGGGAAACCGAGCGGCTCGCGGCGGAATTGACCCGGCGCCTGCTCGCGTTCGCCCGCAGGCAGCCCCTCAACCCGGAGACGATCGAACCCGCCGGTTTGCTGGTCGGGACGGCCGAGCTCCTCCACCGGACGCTGGGCGGCGCGATCCGCATCGACTACACCGAGCCCGGCGAGAGGTGGCGCGTGACGGTCGATCCCGTGCAACTGGAAAACGCGGTCATCAACCTCGCGATCAACGCGCGCGACGCCATGCCGGAAGGCGGCACGCTGGGTATCGGCATCCGCAACACGGATCTCGAAGACGTCCCCGGCGTGGCTCCCGGGGCCTATGTCTGCGTCGAGGTGACGGATACCGGCACGGGCATGCCGAGGGAAATCGCCGAGCGCGCGTTCGAGCCGTTCTTCACGACCAAGGCCCAGGGCCGGGGCACCGGCATGGGGCTCAGCATGGTGTACGGCTTCGTCAAGCAGTCGTCCGGCCACATCGCGATGGACAGCCGGCCGGGCGGGGGGACGACGGTGCGCCTCTACTTTCCCCGCACCGAGGCGCCGGCGAAGACGCCGAAAACCCCTCCGGCACTCGCTTCCGGACGGATCGAGAAACGCCGCATCCTCTATGTGGAAGACCATCCGCGCCTGCGGAGCCGGACCGAGGCGAGGCTGGCCTCCATGGGGCTGTCGGTCACCGGAGCCGCCGACGGCGAAGCGGCGCTCGACCTGCTCGAGCGGGGCGAACGTTTCGACCTCCTGCTCACCGATGTCGTGATGCCGGGCGGTGTCGACGGCATCCGTCTCGCCGAGGAAGCGCGCCGGCGTATTCCGGGCATCCGCGTCCTCTACACCACGGGCCATTCGGACAGCGACCGCTTGCGGGATGCCGCGAACGCGCCCCGGTCGGCGCTGCTGCGCAAGCCGTTCGCCAAGTCGACGCTGCGGGAGAGGTTGCGGTCGCTGCTCGAGAGCGGGGGCTGACGCGCGGCGGAACCGCCCTCACCCGTCGTCGAGCATCACGTTGGCGCGTTCGAGAACGATCTCGCCGTTCCCGGCGAGCCCGAACAGTTGCACCGCGGACCATTCGAGATCGACGGGCGGTTTGGCGACCATGTTCCATCCCGTCGCGAGCGAGAGCAGCGCGCGGATAACCCCCTGGTGGCAGACGGCTCCGGCGGGGCGGCCCGCGCGCCGGACCGTATCGAGCCAACCCTCGACCCGCGTCCTCAGCTCGCGCGGCGTCTCGCCGCCATGCGGTTTCATGTCGAGCCCGCGCGCGATCCGCCGGTCGAACTCATCGCCGTAGCGGGCGCGCAGCTCGTCGCCTTTGGCACCGTCCCACGCGCCCCAATCCATCTCGATCAGGGCGTGCTCGACGACCGGGTCGAGTCCGAGCAGGGCAGCGGTCTCGCGCGCGCGGGTCAACGGGCTCACATACCAGTCGAACGCCGCCATCTCAGCGGGCAGGGTCCAGCCCGACACGGCGGCACGTCCCGCCGGGCTGAGGGGACGGTCGGCGCGGCCCTGGATCCGGCGCTGCTCGTTCCAGTCCGTGGGACCGTGCCGGATGACCGCGAGCGGAATGGCGGGCGCCGTCAAAGGTCGATGTCGACCGCCACCGGAACGTGGTCCGACGGGTGCGGCCAGCCGCGCGCCTCGCGCAGCACCTCCGCCCCTCTCAGCTTGGGCGCGAGGCGCGGCGTCACCCAGATATGGTCGAGCCGGCGGCCCCGGTCGCTGC
>JAPPHW010000404.1 GCA_028820945.1 Defluviicoccus sp. | reverse complement strand
TGCTGCCCGGCAGGCGGCCGTTGGCGAGCAGGATGTCGACGATGTCCCGGTTGACGACGCCGCGGTCGGCGAACTTGACCGGCGGGATTCGCACCCCTTCCTGCATGATGTCGCTGGCGGTCGGGTTGTAGTTCCCCGCCACGTTGCCGCCGACGTCGAGCCAATGGCCCACCGAGGCGAGGTAGCAGAACAGTTTTTCGCCCCGGAAGATCGGCTTGACGATCTTGATGTCGTTGAGGTGGGTCGCGCCGACATAGGGGTCGTTCAGCAGATAGAGGTCGCCGTCCCGCGGGCCCCCGTCGGCATTGGCGCGCGCGATGGCCGCCTTGGTGGCGTAGCTCATCGCCCCGATGAAGACCGGCAGGCCCTGCTTCCCCATCGCCACCGTGTCGCCGTTCGCGTCGTAGACGCCGTGGCTGCCGTCGCGCGCCTCGGCGATGACCGGGCTGAAGGCGGCGCGGAACAGGGTCGCGTCCATCTCGTCGACGAGCTGTTCCAGCCGGCCGCGGATGACGGCGAGGGTCACGGGATCGAGGTTTTCGGAAGACATGCGATAGCGGGACGCGGGCGTTGCAACGAGGTTCGATGATGGCATAGTGCCCGAAGCGAGTCATGCTCGCCCGGGCCGGGAGGAAGTCGAATGCAGATCCGCAAGATCGTCACCGTCGTCGAGGAGACCCGGCGGGAACTCGGCCGGCCCGTGGAGCCCGCGACGCGCCAGGCCGCAGCGATCGCGGTGATCGCGAACCCCTATGCCGGGGTCTATGACGAGGAGCTGGAAGAGCTGCAGAAGGCGGGGGCCGAGCTCGGCGCTCTACTGGTCCAGCGCGCGATCGACGCGCTCGGCATCGACGGGGCCGCGGTCGACAGTTACGGCAAGGCGGCGATCGTGGGCGAGAACGGGGAGCGCGAGCACGCCGCCGCGGTGATGCACCCGCGAATGGGCAAGCCGGTACGCGAGATCGTCGGCCCGGCGAAGTCGATCATGCCGTCCACCAAGAAGATCGGCGGGCCGGGAACGACGATCGACTGTCCGCTGCATCACAAGGACGAAATCTGGACGTTCAGCCATTTCGACGCGATGCAGGTATCGGTCGCCGACGCGCCGCGCGCGGACGAGATCGTGGTCGTGGTGGCGGTGGGCGATTCGGGCCGCCCGTTCCACCGCGTCGGCGAGGATCTGGCCGTCGCTGACCTGATGTCCAAGAACGAATAGATGTCGCTCATCGCGCCCTTCCGGGCGATCGTGCCCACGCCGGCGCACGCGCAGGCGGTGGCCGCGCCCCCCTATGACGTGCTGTCCAGCGCCGAGGCGCGCCTGCGCGCGGCGGGCGAGTCGATGAGCTTCCTCCATGTCTCCAAGCCGGAGATCGACCTGCCGGAAGGCGTGGCCGCGGACGATCCGGCGATCTACGCCCAGGCGGCGGAGAACATGGCCCGACTGAAGGCCGCGGGCGCGATCGGCCTCACGGACCGGGCGTATCTCTATGTCTATCGCGCGGAGGTCGACGGCCGCCGCCAGACCGGCATCGCGGGCGCCGCGCCGGTCGAGGCCTATCGCGACGGTCGGATCCGCAGGCACGAGCTCACCCGTCCCGTCAAGGTCATGGACCGGGCGCGGCAGATCGAGGCGGTGCGGGCCCATACCGGCCCGGTCATGCTGTCTCACAGGGACGACCCGGCCGTGGCCGAAGCGGTCGCGGCGGTGGCCGTCGGGCCGCCGGCTCTGAAGGCGGAGATCGATGGGGTCCGCCATTCGGTCTGGATCGCGGACGGGGATGCGGGCGCGGCGCTCGTCGAAGCGGCGCGGGGGCTCGACACGCTCTATGTCGCCGACGGCCACCATCGTTCCGAGGCCGCGACCCGGGTTTCCGGCACGCGCTTCCTCGTCGTGAGCTTTCCCGAGAGCGAGATGCGCATCCTCGACTATAACCGGGTGGTGCGCGACCTCGGCGGTCGTTCGCCGGACGAATTTCTCGCCGCGCTCGGCGGCGCGTTCACCGTATCGCCGTCGGAATCGCCGGTCCGGCCGGACCGTCCGGGGCAATTCGCGCTCTATCTCGACTCCCGGTGGTACGGACTCACGCTCAAGGCGGCGCTGGCGGAGAACGACGATCCGACGGCGGCGCTCGATGCCGAGATCCTGTCCCGGACCGTGCTCGCCCCCCTGCTGACGATCGAGGACGTTCGGAACGACCCGAGGATCGACTTCGTGGGCGGGAGCCGCGGCCTCGACGGGCTCGCGGCGCGGGTCGATTCCGGCGAGATGGCGGCGGCCTTCGCGCTCTACCCGGTCAGCCTGCGACAGCTCTTCGCCGTCGCCGATGCCGGCGGAGTCATGCCGCCCAAATCGACCTGGTTCGAGCCCAAGCTGGCGGACGGGCTCCTGTCGCTCCCGCTGGACGGCTGAGGTGGCGGCGCTGGACGAGACCTACGAGCCGGTCGAGGGTGGCTGCAATTCCTGTCGTTTCTACGACCCCACCGCGTTCGGCGGG
This sequence comes from Defluviicoccus sp., assembly GCA_028820945.1. The sequence continues at coordinate 378 of JAPPHW010000404.1, read as the reverse complement.
GCCAATTACGGCCATTGCCGGCGTTATCCGCCGGTCGCGGTGGAGAAGCAGGCGGGCGGCCTGCCGCGTGGGGTCTGGCCGGTGGTGGGATACGACGACAGCTGCGGCGAGCACCGGCCGCGACCGCTCACATGAGACTCGGCAGCCAGAGCGCGAGCGGCGGAAACGCGACCAGGATCAGAATGAGTATCGTGTCGCACAGAAGGAAGGGCGCGGCCGCGCTCGCAACCTGCATGAGCGTAGTTCCCCTGGGCGCGACCCCCATCATGACGTAGAGCAGCAGCCCGAAGGGCGGCGTGGTCCCCGCCATCTCGATGGTGATCAGCACGAACAGGCCGAACCAGATCAGGTCGAAGCCGAGCGTCTGCGCCAGCGGGA
>JAPPHW010000058.1 GCA_028820945.1 Defluviicoccus sp. | reverse complement strand
CCCTGGTCGGCGGCGACGCGCGCGCGATCGACGCCCACGACCGCGCCGTCGGCCGTGCCCTCGACTGGTTCGAGCGCAACGTCGCCGAGACCCGGATGAAGGATCCGGAAACCGGCCGCATGATGCGCACGGGCGGCCAGAAGACCGTGATCGCCACGTTCAGGCACGATGCCAGCCGCAACCTCGACCCCGCGCTCCATACCCACTCGGTGATCGCCAACATGGTGCGGGGCGAGGACGGCAAGTGGCGCACCATGGCCAACGAGAGGCTGTATGCCTCAAAGATGCTGCTCGGCGCGCTCTACCGCAACGAGCTCGCCGGCGAACTCGCCAGGCTCGGATACGGCATCGAGAAAACGCATGCCGACGGGCGCTTCGAAATCGCGGGCGTGTCGCGCGAGGTCATCGAGGCATACTCCACCCGCCGCGCCGAGATCGAGGCCGCCGTGGCGGAGCGCGGGGCGAACGGGACGGCGGAGAACCAGCGCCTCGCGCAGCGCGCGGCGCTCTACACCCGCGCCGCCAAGCGCGACGTCGACCGCGCGGCGCTTCGCGAGAGCTGGCTGGGCCAGGCGGCGGCGCTGGGCTTCGACGCACCGGGGCTCGTTGCCGAAGCGCGATCCCGGTCGGCCGTCATGGATGCCGGCCGGGAGTCAGGCCGGGAAGAGGCCGGAGGACATGCCGCCGTAGAGGCTGCCGGGGATGGCGGAGCGCCCGCCGCGGCCCCGGTGCGCGACGACCGGCCGGCGATGCCGCCGGAGACCCCGGCGGCGAGGGCCGCAAGCTGGGCCGTCGCCCACCTCTCGGAACGCGAGGCGGTGTTCTCGCGCACCGACCTGCTCGCCGCCGCGCTCGCATTCAGCCCCGGCGCCGCGCCGGCCGGCGAGATCGAGCGCGAGGTCGCGGCGCTGGAGAAGGCCGGCACCCTGCACGCGGCCCGCCTGCCCGGCACGGACGGGCTGCTCACCACCGACCGCGCGCTGGCCGACGAGCGCGAGACGATCGCGCTGATGGAGGCCGGACAAGGGCGCGGCGCCGTCCCGATGCGCGGGCGCACCGTCGACAAGGCGCTCCGCAACGGGCCGCTGACGGAAGGCCAGAAGGAGGCGGTGAAGCTGATCCTGTCGGCGGACGATCGTACCGTCGGCGTCCAGGGCTACGCCGGGAGCGGCAAGACCACCATGCTGAGGCGCGCCCGCGCGCTGATGGAACGGAAGGGCTACGAGGTCCGGGGCCTCGCCCCCTCGGCCTCCGCCGCCCGCACGCTCGAAGCGGAAGCCGGGATCGGGAGCGAGACACTCCAGCGCTTCCTCATGCGTTACGCCGGCGTCGCCGAGGGGCGCATGACGGCCAGGGGTGCGAAGGACATGCGCGCGGGGTTCAGGAAGACCGCGCTGGTGGTCGACGAGGGCTCGCTCGCCTCCACCGTCCAGGCGCGCGACCTGCTCAGGATCGCCGATGCGCTCCGTATCCCCCGCGTGGTGCTGGTGGGCGATGCGAAGCAGCTCGACGCCGTCGATGCCGGCAAGCCCTTCGCCCAGCTCCAGGCCGCCGGCATGAAGACCGCGGTGATGGACGAGATCATGCGCCAGCGCGATCCCGATCTGAAGCAGGCCGTGGAGGCGAGCCTCGCGGGCGAGATCGGCAGGGCCTTCGAGAAGCTCGGCCCGAACGTTGCCGAAGTAAAACCCGACAACCTGCCAGGCGCGGCCGCCGCGCGCTGGCTCGCGCTGTCGCCGGACGAGCGCGCCAACACCGGGCTCATGGCGCCGAGCCACACGCTGCGCGAGCGCATCAACGAGATCGTGCGCGAGCGCCTGGTGCGCGACGGCGCGGTGCACGGGCCGGCCATGAACGCGGAACGGCTGGTCTCCAGGGGCTACACGAATGCCGAGAAGACGCTCGCCGCCAACTACGCGCCTGGAGACGTGGTGGCGTTCCACCGCCCCTACAAGCGGCTCGGCGTCGACAAGGGCGACGAGCTCCGCGTCCTCGGCGTCGACCGCCGGGCGCAAACGGTGAAGCTCCAGGGGAACGGCGGCCGGGAGATCGCGTGGGACCCCAACCGGCTCGCGGCCCGCACCGGCGGGGTCGAGGTCTACCGCGCCGAGGAGGTCGAGCTCCGCGCCGGCGACCGCATCCGCTGGACCCGCAACGACATGGGGCTCGGGCTGGTCAACTCCGGCATCGCCGAGGTGGCGGCGGTCAGGGACGGGCGCGTGACGTTCCGCCTGGAAGACGGGCGCATGCTCGACCTCCGTCCCGGCGATCCGCAGCTCCGCCACGTCGACCGCGCATGGGCCTCCACCGTGCATGCGTTCCAGGGACGCACCGTGGATAACGTCATCGCGGCCATGGAGGCCAACCACGCGAAACTGACGACGCAGAAATCCTTCTACGTCGAGATCAGCCGCGCCCGCGACCGCGCCGAGCTGGTCACCGACGATCGCGAGGCGCTCCGGGAGACCCTCGAAGCCGTCACCGGCGAGCGCATCACCGCGCTCGAAGCGGTCGGGGCGGAGAAGGGCAAGGGCCGGGAGTCCGCGGCGGTTGCGGATCGGAGTGCCCGGCAAGAGAATGGCGGAACGCAAGCGCGACAGAGGGACCGGACATCGGGTGTCGGGACGGAAAAGGTCCGCACGCCCAAAAGCGCCGATCGCGACCTTGGCCTTTAGCGGCGCGCGCCCGCCGGCCCCCTGCGAGCCGTGGGCTGCCCGGGCCCGGGTGGATGGATGTCGAAACGAACGGTCCTGTCGGCCGCGAGCGCGATCTCCACGACATGGCCGGTGAGATCGGTATCCGCGATGCGGTCGAGGGCGTGTGCGAACAGCGCCTGCTGAACGTCGAGGCTCATCAGGCCGTGCGCCACGGTCATGC
>JAPPHW010000412.1 GCA_028820945.1 Defluviicoccus sp. | reverse complement strand
TACCCGATCACGCCGATGCCGGAGGTCAAGAGCTGGATGTGCCGCTGGCAGATCGGCGAGCCGGGACGCTTCGGGCTACATATCTGCGGCAAGACCGTGCAGCCGGGGCGCCAGTTCTGCGCCGAGCACCTGACGGCCGCGTATCTGATGAGGAAGCAGAGCGCGGCCTGACCGGTTCACCGCGGAGCTAACGCGCCTCGATCGTCCGCCAGGCCCAGTCTGCGAGCCGGATCAGCCGGTCGTCGCCGCCCACCGGACCGACCAGCTGGACGCCCACCGGGAGCCCGTTGGGGCCGGAGAAGGCGGGCAGGGTGATGCAGGGGCCGTGCATCATCGTCCATACCCGGTTGAACGAGGACTTCTGGATCCCCGTCAAATCGTCCGTCGGTTCTCCCGGCGCGCTCGCGGTGAGGATGAAGTCGAAGCGTTCGAAGACCTCCGCCATCGCCGCGCGGCATTTCGCGGCGGTCCGGCAGGCGGCGGCGTAGTCGGACTCCGAAGACCTCTCGCCGAGCGACACCTGGTCCTGGATCCAATGGTTCAGCCGGTCGCGGCGGTTGGCGATCTCCCAGGCGAGCGCCTGGCCGCCTTCGACCGCCGTGATGACGCCGAACGCGGCCTCCGCGCCATCGAAGACCGCCGGCAGGTCCATGTCGCCGACGGTCGCTCCCGCCCGTTCCAGCGCCGCCGCGGCGGAGTCGACGGCGTCCACCGTCTCGGGCAGGGCGTCTTCCCAGTTGGGGGCGCGGCAGACGCCGATACGCGGGGCCTCCGTCCCGTCAAGCGAAACGGCGGGCGTCTCGGTCATCGCCGCCCGCACCAGAGCGATGTCGCGGACCGAGCGGGCGAAAATGCCGATCGTGTCCAGGCCCGGCCGGACATGGCGGAGCCCGGCACGCTCGATCCCGTCCAGGCTCGCCTTGTAGCCGACCGTGCCGCAGGAGGCGGCCGGCATGATCATCGATCCGCCGGTCTGGCTGCCGAGCGTGACGGGGACCATGAAATCGGCGACCGCGGCTGCCGAGCCGGAGGAGGAAACGCCGGGGCTGCGTGAGAAATCGCGCGGGTTCCTGACGCCCACCGGGACCGGGCTCGCGAACTCGGTCGTGGTCGCCTTGCCCAGGATCACCGCGCCCGCACGCCGCAACGCCGCGACGCAAGCCGAGTCGCGCGCCGGGCGGTGGCCCTCGTGGATCGGCGAGCCGTATTCGGTCGGAAGGTCGGCGGTATCGAAAATGTCCTTGATCCCGACCGGAATACCCTTGAGCGGCCCCTGCCCGGCGGCATCCGACATGCAGGCCTGGCCGAGCGCGTGGGCGGGCTCGACATGTGCCCAGGCGCCGATCTCGCCGTCGCGAAGCGCGATGCGGTCGAGGCAGGCCGACACCAGGTCGCGCGACGTGGCGCCGCCATCGGCGATGCGCGCGGCGGCCCCGGTCGCGTCGAGTTCGTTGAGTTCCGTAGTCATGGCCGCGAGCCTATAGCGTGTTCGTTCGGGATGGAACCGTCCCTCGATACGGCGCTGGCGCGCCTACTCGGGATGAGGGATTTTTCTTGGGCATCCCAACCCTCGCCTCACCCTGAGTAGCCGCGCCCCGATATCCCGCCTAGCTGAAACGCACGTACTCGAAGCTCGACGGGTCTTCGTGGTTGATGCCGCGAACGGGCGGCGCGACCCAGCTCGCGATCTTGCCGGGCTCGACGACGCGCTTCATCAGCGACTGCACGAAGGCGCGGTCCTCCTCGTTGGGCAGCCATTCGCCGTGCCTTCGGGTCCATTCCGCCTCGGACAGGACCTTGCCCTTGGGCGAGACCCGGATATCGGCGAAATTGCCGATGCGGCGGTTGAAGGCGCGGTGCGGCAGCTTGAACTGGAAGTCGATTCCGGCCCGCTTGATATTGCGGTTCCACCGCGTCAAGCCGCGCTGGCAGTCCTTGATGTACTCCTCGCGCAGCCGTTCGTTGACCGTGTTGAGCGCCGGCTGCTCCTCGAGGACGATCTCGTCCCCCTTCACCACGTGGACCGGCCAGGCGCCTTCGAGCAGGCGATGGTCGTCCTCGATCATGGTCTCCTGGAAACGGCCCTTCAGGCTCTGGTTGAAATAGCTCGCCGCGTTGGTGGACGTCTCCTGGCCGAACAGGTCGACCGATACGCTGAAGTGGAAGTTCATGAACTTCTGCAGCGTCGGCATGTCGACCGCGCCGGCCGCCCGCACGCGCTCGGGATCGTCGGTCTTGAGTTCGTCCATCACCTCGCAGGTGCGCTGGATGACCCGGCCCACCCCGGTCTCCCCGATGAACATGTGATGGCCTTCCTCGGTCAGCATGAACTGACAGGTCCGGGCCAGCGGGTCGAAACCGGATTCAGCGAGCGAGGCGAGCTGGTACTTGCCGTCGCGGTCGGTGAAGTAGGTGAACATGAAGAAGGAGAGCCAGTCGGGCGTCTTCTCGTTGAAGGCGCCGAGAATCCTGGGCTTGTCGGGGTCGCCGGAATGGCGCTCCAGCATCGCCTCCGCCTCCTCGCGCCCGTCGCGGCCGAAATAGGCGTGCAGCAGATAGACCATCGCCCAGAGATGCCGGCCTTCCTCGACATTGACCTGGAAGATGTTGCGGAGGTCGTAGAGCGAGGGGCAGGTGAGGCCCAGCATGCGCTGCTGCTCGACCGAGGCGGGCTCGGTGTCGCCCTGGGTGACGATCAGCCGGCGAAGCGTCGAGCGGTACTCGCCCGGCACCTCCTGCCAGACATCCTCGCCCTTGTGCTCGCCGAACGAGATCTTCTTCCCGGCCTCTTCCGGGTTGACGAAGATGCCCCAGCGGTAATCCGGCATCTTGACGAAGTCGTAATGCGCCCAGCCGTCGGGCTCGACGCTGATCGCGG
>JAPPHW010000240.1 GCA_028820945.1 Defluviicoccus sp. | reverse complement strand
GGGGACCGCCGGGCGGCTCGATCCGGAACACGTTGAGGGTGAAAGAGACCAGGCAATAGTAGCCCATCAGCCCGACCAGATCGACCAGCCCCTCCTCGCCCAGCAGGCCGAGCGCGGCCCGGTAGGTGTCGTCGCCGGCCTCCCGGGTCGTCAGAACCTCCGCGCAGAAGGCGTGGACGACAGCTTCGGCGGCGTCGGAGAAATCGGGCGCGCGGCCCGCGCGAATCGCCTCGATAACGCCCGACGCCAGCCCCTCCGATTCGGCGATGGGCGCGTGGGCGTTCCACTCGTACCCCGCCTCCCAGTGGCGCGCGACGGTCAGGATCGCGAGCTCGCGCAGCTTGCCGGGCAGCGCGCTCTCGTACCGCAGATAGCCTCCCGCCTTCTGCACGTGGTCGGCGAGGCCGGGGCTGCGCACCAGGACCGGGAACGGCCCGCGCACGCTGCCCCTCGGGCCGTTCGCGATTTCGTCGTGGACCCGGCGCTGTTCGGGTGTCATCTCGTGCGCCTCGAGCGGGGGCAGTCGGCTCATGTCGGTCTTTCCTGTATCGGTCCTGCGTGGCAGTTTGACCCTATCACGAAGGACCGAGGGCGTCGCTCGATGGAAGGCGCGGTGCGCGAGTTGAACGGTGTCGCCGGACGGGTCGACGGAGACCGTCTCTGGCGCCGGCTGATGCAGATGGCGGAGATCGGCGCCATTCCCGGCAACGGCGTCAACCGGCAGGCGTTGTCGGAGGAAGACATCGCGGCGCGCGAGCTGCTGATCGACTGGGCGCGGAGGCGCGGCTACGCGGTCGCGGTCGACGACGCCGCCAACCTATTCGTCCGGCGTCCGGGCTCGGAACCCGATCTCGCGCCGGTGCTGACCGGAAGCCACATGGACAGCCAGCCGCGCGGCGGGAGGTTCGACGGCATCTACGGCGTGATGGCGGGGCTGGAGGCGATGGAGGCGCTGGACGACGCGGGCACCGCCACGCGCCGCCCCGTCGAGCTGGTCGCCTGGACCAACGAGGAGGGCAGCCGCTTCGATCCGGGCTGCATGGGCTCGATGGTGTTCTCGGGCACGGCGCCGCTGGAACGGTTCGAGGACGCGGTCGACGCCAACGGGATCTCTTTCGGCGCCGCGCTCTCGAGGACCCTGGGCGCCGCGCCCGATTTGCCGCGGCGTCGCGAACCGGACCTGCCGGCGGCCTATGTCGAAGCCCATATCGAACAGGGTCCCGTGCTGGAGGCCGCCGAAGTTCCCATCGGCGCGGTGACCGGCGTGCAGGGATCGCAGCGTTTCGTGGTCGAGGTCGGCGGCGCGACCGCCCATGCCGGCACCGCCCCGGTCAGGGGAAGGCGCGATGCCCTCCAGGCGGCGCTGCGCGCGGTGGCGCGGCTCAACGAGACCATGGCCGATCCCAACGACGTGCTCCGATTCACCGTGGGCCGCTTCGAGGTCGAGCCCAACTCGCCCAACACGGTGCCGTCCAGGGTCAGCTTCTCGATCGACCTCAGGCATCCGGACGGGTGGGAGCTCGACCGACGCGCGCGACGGATCGCGCGGGTCTGCGAGAACGCCGCCCTGCCATGCTCGGTCCGGATCGGCAGGACCTTCGACCAGAGACCGATCGCTTTCGAGCCCGGCATCGTCGAGACGATCGAGCGAAGCGCGGCGACGATCGACCTGCCGTCGCTCAGGATTCCCTCGGGGGCGAACCACGACGCGGCCTTCGTCGCCAGGGTCAGCCCGACGGCCATGGTCTTCATCCCGTGCCTCCGCGGCGTCAGCCATCACGAGAGCGAATACGCCTCGCCGGAGAATTGCGCCGCCGGCGCCCGGGTGCTCGCCCAAACCCTGCACGCGCTCGCCGACAGCTGAGGAACCGAAATGGACGACCCCTACCCCCGCGACCTTGTCGGCTACGGGCGCACGCCGCCGGACCCGGAATGGCCGGGCGGCGCGAGGCTCGCTGTCCAGTTCGTCGTCAACTACGAGGAGGGCGGCGAGAACACCGTGCTCAACGGCGACGCGCACTCCGAGACCTTCCTCAGCGAGACGCCGGGCGGCGCGCCGGTCATGGGCGCGCGCAACATCAACACCGAGACGATGTACGAATACGGCAGCCGCGCCGGGTTCTGGCGCCTGATGCGGCTTTTCGAAGCGCGCGGCATCCATTTCACCTGCTACGCGGTCGGGCTCGCCATCGAGAAGCATCCGGACGCCGCCATCGCCATGCACGAGGCGGGGCACGAGCTCGCGACGCACGGCTGGCGCTGGATCGACTACCAGCATGCCGACGAGGCGACCGAACGCGAGCACATGCGGCTCGCCATCGCCGCGCACGAGAGGATCGTGGGCGAACGCCCGCTCGGCTGGTACGGCGGGCGGGTCAGCCCGATCACAAGGCGGCTGGTGGTCGAGGACGGCGGCTTCCTCTACGACGCGGACGCCTATAACGACGACCTGCCCTACTGGGTGAAGATCGACGGCAAGCATCAGCTGATCGTCCCCTACACACTCGACCAGAACGACATGAAGTTCGCCGTCCCGCCCGGCTTCACCTCGGGCGAAGGGTTTTTCGGCTACCTGAAGGACGCCTTCGACGTGCTCTACGAAGAGGGGGAGACCGCGCCCAAGATGATGAGCGTCGGACTCCATTGTCGCCTTGCCGGGCGGCCGGGGCGCGCGGCGGCGCTGGCGCGGTTCATGGACCATGTCCTCGAACACGACCGGGTCTGGGTATGCCGCCGGGTCGACATCGCGCGCCACTGGCACGAACGCCACCCTCCCGCGGACGTTTGAGAAGGAACCCCATGCCCGGACCCCTCGAAGGCTTCCGTATCGTCGACCTCACCTCGGTGATCTCGGGCCCGCTGGCGACGATGATCCTCGCCG
>JAPPHW010000366.1 GCA_028820945.1 Defluviicoccus sp. | reverse complement strand
CGAGTTCCTGATGATGGGCGGCTACGCCTTCATCCTGAGCTACAACGCGGGCGTCGATTTCTGGATCGCGATGCTGGTCGTGGCGCCCGTCGCGGTGGCCGTCATCGGCGTCGTCGTCGAACGGCTGATCATCCGCCATCTCTACGGACGGGTGATCGAGACCGTGCTCGCCACCTGGGGGCTCAGCCTGTTCCTGATCGGGCTGGCCGCGACCGTTCTCGGCTACCACCAGAAGGGCGTGACGCCGCCCTTCGGGACGATCCGGATCGGCGCCTATCAGGAGGGCGGCTACACGTTCTTCGTCATCCTGGTGACGCTGGCGCTGATGGCGGCGCTCTATGTCGGCTTCAAGTACACGCGCTGGGGGCTGATCGCGCGCGGCACCATGCAGAACGCGCACATGGCGTCCGGCATCGGGGTGAATGTCGACCGGGTCTATGCCACCACGTTCGGGATCGGCGCGGCGCTGAGCGGACTCGCCGGCGCGATCCTCGCCCCGATCGCGGGCGTGCTCCCCGAGATCGGGGTCACTTACGTGGTCAAGGCCTTCATCACCGTGATCGGCGGCGGGGCGGTGGCGCTCGCCGGCACCGGGGCCGCCGCCTCGCTGTTCGGCGCCGTCAGCCAGGCGGTCACCTTCCTCAGCCGCCCGGTGGTCGGCGAGGTCGCGCTGCTGGTCGTCGCCATCGTGCTGCTGCGCCTGCTGCCGCTCGGCATCACCGGGCGCTATTTCCGGCGCGGGCTGTGAGGATGAGCCGCAACGCCGCCGGTTTGTGGGCGATGGGCGCGCTGTCGCTCGTCCTTGTCTTCGGCGTGCCGGCGATCGTCGAGCCCTTCGCGCTGATCGACTTCACGCTGTTCATCGCGATGGCGATCCTGTCGCTCAGCCTTGCCTTCGTCTGGGGGTTCGGCGGCATTTTGTGCTTCGGCCAGTCGGCATTTTTCGGACTCGGCGCCTACACCTATGCCGTCGCAGTCATCAACATGGGCGAGAGCACGCTGCCGATCCTGCTCGGCATCCTGCTGCCGGCGATCCTTGCCCTGGTGCTCGGCTATTTCATGTTCTACGGGCGGGTGAGCGACGTCTATCTCGCGGTCATCACGCTCGCCGTGTCGCTGGTCTTCTACTACCTGATCGGGGCGTCCGCGGGAGACGAATACAGGATCGGCGCCGCCCGGCTCGGCGGCTACAACGGGATGCCTTCGGTGCCGCCCGTCAACGTCCCGGGCGACCCGTCGGCGCCGATCGAATACGAGGCGCTCTACGTGCCGGCGGCGGTATTGCTGGCGGTGGTCTATTTCGGCCTTCGCGCGCTGCTCGCGAGCGATTTCGGCCGCGTGCTGGTCTCGATCCGCGAGAACGAGGCGCGCACCGAGCTGCTGGGCTACGACGCGCGCTGGATCAAGACGATCGCGCTCGCCATCGGCGCCGGCGTCGCCGGGCTTTCGGGCGTGCTGTTCTGTGCCTGGGGCGCCTATGTCAGCCCGACCGTCTTCTCGCTGGTCTTCACCGCGCAGATCATCATGTGGATCCTGGTCGGCGGGCTCGGCACGCTGTTCGGCGCGATCCTCGGCTGCGTGCTCATCCAGTATCTCGCCACCTGGCTCGGCGAGACCAAGATCGCCGACGTCAACATCGTCCTCGGCGCGATCTTCGTCGCCATCGTGCTTCTGGTGCCGAGCGGGTTCGTGCCGATGTTCGCGCGCATCGGCGATGCGCTGATGCGACGCCGGGGCGAAGCCGGATCATGAACGGCGGCCCGCTGCTGGAGACCCGCGGGCTGACCATGCGGTTCGGCGGCGTGACCGCCGTCGCCGGCGCGGACTTCACCCTCGGCCCGGGCGAGTTGCGTTGCCTGATCGGACCCAACGGCGCCGGCAAGAGCACGTTCTTCAAGTGCCTGACCGGGCAGCTCCGCCCGACCGAGGGCGAAATCCTGTTCGACGGCGCGAGCCTGGTCGGCGAGGAGCCGCACGCGATCGCCCGGCGCGGCATTTCGATCAAGACCCAGGTGCCGAGCCTGTTCGACGGGCTCAGCGTCGCGGAGAATTTGCGGCTCGCGGCGGCGCGCACGCGGAATCGGGCGGAGACCAGGGCGGCGGTGGACGAGATCGTCCGCCTGGTCGGCCTCGCCGACAGGGCGGACAGCATCGCCAGCCAGCTGCCGCACGGTCAGCGGCAATGGCTCGAGCTCGGCCTGGTGCTGGCCTGCGATCCGCGGCTGATGCTGCTCGACGAGCCCACCGCCGGCATGACCAAGCAGGAGGTCGCGCGCACCGCCGAGATCATCCGCGAGATCGGCCGCGACCGCGCGATGATCGTGGTCGAGCACGACATGCAGTTCATCCAGATGATCGCCCACCGGGTAACGGTCTTCCACCAGGGCCGGATCCTGGCCGAGGACACGATGGACAACATCCTCGCCGACGAGCAGGTGCGGGACGTCTATCTCGGCAAGCAGGCCGGTACCGGGCGGGAGCGGGGCGATGCTTGAGGTCACCGGCCTGCGGGCCGCCTACGGGCGCATCCCGATTCTCCACGGCATCGACCTCGACATCGCCGCCGGCGAGGTGGTCGGCATCCTGGGCCATAACGGCATGGGCAAGACCACGCTGATGAAGACGCTGATCGGTCTGGTCCCGGCGACCCACGGCTCCATCGTCTTCGACGGAGTCGACGTGACCCGCGAACGGGCCGACCGCAGGGCGCGGCGCGGCATGGGCTACGTCCCGCAGGGGCGCGAGATATTCCCCAGGCTCAGCGTCCGCGAGAACCTGCGCATGGCGGCGCTCGCGGCGGGCGGGTCGGACGAGAGCGCGGTCGACGAAGTGCTGGCCGATTTCCCGCGGCTCGAGCCCCTGCTCGACCGGGAGGGAAGCGCGCTGAGCGGCGGCG
>JAPPHW010000001.1 GCA_028820945.1 Defluviicoccus sp. | reverse complement strand
ACCAGCATCAGCCCGGCGAAGGCGACGACCAGCCCGACGACGATCGCCGGCGTGATCCTGTCCTGTCGGAAGGCGATGGCGATCAAGGCAACCAGGATCGGGTAGATGTAGAAGATAGCGAAGGTGAGCCCGACGGCGATATGGGCGATCGAGTTGTAGAGGCAGTAGGCCTGGACCGCGGCGAGCCCCCCGAGGGCGAGCGAGATCGCCCGCTCGCGGCGCGGCAGGCTGAAGCCGATGCCGGAGAAGTGAAGCAGCGGTATGAAAACCAGCATCGCGCCGATATAGCGGGAGCTGATGGCGGCCAGCGGCTCGCCGCCGCCCTCGTAGGAGAACACCGCGCCAACCGTGGACGCGGTGAAGGTAATCGTCGCGCCGACGGCGAGCGCAACCCCGATCAGCCCGCGGCGCCGAACCGGATCGGCGAGCAGACCGGCCAAGATGGGCAATCCAGGACGGGTCCGCGCCGGCGCTTCAGTTGAGCTTCAACAGCTTCTTCGCGTTGTCCAGGTAGAGCGCGTCCCGCTCGGCATCGGTCACCTCGATATTGTCGAGGATTCGGATGGTCTCGCGGATATACATCGGTCCGCCCTCGGGATCGAACGGGCAGTCGGACGCGAACAGGCACTTGTCGACGCCGAAAAACGCGAGTCCGCAATCGGTCGCGGCATCCGAGCCAAAGGTCGCGGTATCGGCGTAGAACATCTTGAAATAATCGACGGGCCGCTTTTTCATCGAGGCCAGCAGCGCCTCATAGTCCTCGTCCGCCGTCCGCGTGCCGAGCTGGTCCCATCCGGGCCCGACGCGCCCCTCGAAATAGGGGATCATCGCGCCCAGATGGTGCGAGATGATCTTGATGTCCGGCAGCTTGTCGAAAATGCCCGAGAACACGATCCGGGCCATCGCGGCGGAGGTCTCGTAGGGCCAGCCGAAGGTCCACCAGATCTCGTATTTGGACTTCTCTTCGGTCAGGTAGTCGGGGTGGTTGGCGGCGCGCGCCGGGTGCAGCCAGATCGGCAGGTCGTGCCCCGCCATCTTCTCGAACAGCGGGTAGAACTCGGGCTCGTCGAGCGGGCGGTTGTTGACGTGGCTGAAGATCTGCACGCCGCAGGCATTGAGTTCGACGATGGCGCGGTCGATCTCCTTGACCGTCGCATCCATGTTGTTCATCGGCAGCGAGGCGATGAAGCTCGGGAAGCGGTCGGGATAGCGCTTGCAGAGTTCCGCCATGCCGTCATTCGCGAGCCGCGCGAGCTCGGGCGTCCGCTCGGGACCCGCGATGAACTCGATGGGCGGCATCGAATTGGACAGGATCTGCTGGTATTCGCCGAACCCGTCCATCATCCGTAGCCTCGCCTCGACGTCGTAGAGGACCGGGATGTTGAGCCAGCGCTTGATGGGCCCCTTGTTGGGGATGACCTCCTGCATCCGCTCGAAATACTTGACCGGAAAGATGTGATTGTAGATGTCGAGCTTCATGCCGAACCCCCGCTCTCCGCCGCGCCGCGAATGCCGCGCGCGGCCCGCAGGCATTATGGCGGCGGCTCCGAACCGTGCCAAGGAGCGGGCCTCGAACGGCCGCGCGACTTGACAGGCGAACAGGCGGCACCCAGCATGATCGAAGCGGTTCGCGGCCGGAGACCGAAATGGCGAGCCGCCGGATAAATCGAAAAGGGGAGTGAGATGTTCAAGAAGCCTATGCTGCTCGGGAGCCTCTCTTTTCTAGCGGTTGCCGCGGTCTGCGCGCCCGCTCTCGCCCAGGCTCTCAAACCCGTAACGATCACGGCTCCGAGAAACAGCGTCTTCATCCTCAGCGCCATGGGCGCCAAGGATGCCGGCATTTACAAGAAGCACGGCATCGACCTGACCGTCGATCCCCGGCCGTTCCGCGGCCACACGGCGGGGCTGCCGGCCAAGGAGTGCCTGGTCACCTACTATCCCGGCACCGCGGCGATCGCCCGGATCAACAAGGGGCTCGACTGGGTGATCATCGGCGGCGGGCTGACGGTGATGCAGGAGGTCATGGTCCGTAACGAGACTCCGTTCAAGGCGGTCCCCGACCTAAAGGGCAAGAAGTTCTCGAGCTGGTCGACGGGCGCGGGTGCGTTCAAGGCAACGCGAGCCGCCCTGATCGACGCCTACGGCATCGACGTGCTCAAGGACACCGACTTCGTGCAGGCCGCCGCGCCGGCGCTGTTCAAGTTCCTGGAGAGCGGCAAGGTCGATTCGATGTTCAACATCTCCTCGTTGACCGTCGCCGCTCTGGCGCAGCCGGACAAGTACCGCTCGATCTTCTCGGCGAACGCCTACTGGAAGGAGAAAACCGGCTACCCGGTGGTCTGGTCGGCGCCGATCGTGGCCTGGCGTAGCTGGGTCGAAGAGGACCGCGACCGCGCCAAGCGTTTTGTCGCCGCCTCCCACGAGTCCTGGGAGTGGCTGCGCAAGCCGGAGAACCTCGCTGCGGCGGTCAAGAAATACGGCCAGCTCGCGGCGGTTAAGAACCAAGCCCAAGCAGACGTGTATCGCCGCCTGATGGCGGATAAACGGGTGTTCCTGACGGACTGGAACCAGAAGGTGATCGACTCGCAGTGGGCATTCCTGGAAATGGCCCAGAAGCGCGGCGTCATCGACAAGGTGCCGGATAAGGCGAAGCACGGGCTGATCCTCAAATAAGAGGGCGCTCCCCAGCGGGATTTGCGCCGGGCCGGTCTCGGCCCGGCGCGTCCCGCTGCTTCAGCCCCGGAACAGGGGCCCGAGAGACTCGATCGTCGCGTCGTTGCCGACGGTGCGGAGCGCCGACCAGAGAATGGTCTGGTTGGAGCTCAGCACCGGGCGCCCGGTCATCGCCCGCAGGCTTTCCAGCGAAGCGAAGGTGGGGAGGTCGGTGGCGAGCAGCAC
>JAPPHW010000157.1 GCA_028820945.1 Defluviicoccus sp. | reverse complement strand
CGTCGCTCCGCCGCCAGAACACGATGGGCTCGCCGCAGATCCAGCGCTGCAGCGGCTCCGCGCCGATCTCACGGTTCCAAGCGCAGACATACCACGCGTTCCTGAGCAGCTTGCCATTGTCGCCGTCCATGTTCCCGCTCCTGCACGTGCGGCGCGATCATAGGGCAAGCCCGCTTCCCCGCGAGCGCTCGGGGGCCGATTTCGCGCGCCCGCGGGAGTGTCTAACATGGCGCCCGATCACCGCCCCAGGGAGGCTTTTCGCATGCGCATCTTGCAGACCGGCGTCACCCATTCCGACCCGGCCCGGGCGACGCCCGGTTTCACCCTTTTCTCGCCGCTCTGGGGCAGCGAGACGCTGATCCTCGACATGCGGGGCGAGGTGGTTCACCGGTGGGACCTGCCGTCGGGGCTCGGCGGGTACGGCAGGCTTCTCCCGAACGGCAACCTGTTCGTTTCCGTCAACACCCCGACGAAGCCCCGCTTCTCGGGCGGCGCGCAGGGCGGGCGCATGCTGGAGCTCGACTGGGACGGAAACATCGTCAACGAGCTCGTCGACGACTTCCAGCATCACGATTGCTGGCGGCTGCCCAACGGCAACACGCTCTACGCCTCGTGGGAGGACATGCCGGAAGAGCGGTCCGCGCTGGTCCGGGGCGGGATCCCGGGTTCCGACGATCCCGAGGGCAACTATTCCGACGTCGTGCGCGAGGTGGACGCGGACGGCAACCTGGTCTTCGAGTGGCACGCCTACGACATGGAGATCGAGAAATACGAGATGAACCCGATGAGCCCGCGCCGGGTCTGGGCGTGGTGCAACACCACCTTCCCGCTCCCCAACGGGGACGTGCTCATCAGCCTCCGCCAGATCAGCACGTGCGCCATCATCGACCGGCGGACCGGCAAGTTTCGCTGGGAAAGGACCGATCCGTCCTGGGGCGGGCAGCACGACCCCCAAATGCTGGAGAACGGCAACATCATCCTGTTCGCCAATGGCTGGGCCACTCACCTGGCCCACCCTTTTTCCCGGATCGTCGAGTTCGATCCGGAAACCGGCGAGGAGGCGTGGGTCTACCAGGAATCGCCGACCCGCGATTTCTACTCCCACCATATCAGCGGCCAGGAGCGGCTTTGGTCGGGCAACACGCTGATCTGCGAGGGGCTGTGGGGACGCCTGTTCGAGGTCACGCCCGACGGCGAGCTGGTGTGGGAGTACATCTCCCCGTTCGATTACAGGTCCTTCGACGGCAGCGTCGTCAACTGGATCTTCCGCGCCTTCCGCTACGCCGAGGATTCGCCCGAGATCGGCGGCCGGCTGAACCTTTGAGGGCGGGCCGGGACGCGATAAGCTCCGCCGGTAACCCCGATAGACGAGGTGCAACCATGAGCGATAGCGAGCAGAAACTCTCCGTGGTCCTGCCGGAGGACGGCACGTTCGAGGATGCCGGGCTGCGCGCCCAGTTCGTCTATCGCGACCTCGGGATCGGGGATGCGACGGGCGGCGACTATCATGCCCACATCATCAAGGCGAAGACCGCGGACGGGCCGAAGATCGGGCTGCACCGCCACGGCAAAATCGATTTCCAGCTGGTCTACATCCTCAAGGGCTGGATGCGGTTCTGGTACGAGGGCCGCGGCGAAACGCTGGCGCCCGCCGGCACATGCATCCTGCAGCCGCCGGGCATCCAGCACGACGTGCTCGAATGGTCGGACGACCTCGAACTGCTGGAGGTCACCTCGCCCAAAGACTTCACCACGGAGGCGCTCGAGGACGTGGCGGCGGAATAGTGCAAGCGCGGCGGCGCCCTGCATCGTAGCGACCGGGCTCAACTCATCCCGGTTTCATCTTCGTTCCCCCTTTATCGTCATGCCCGGACTTGTTCCGGGCATCCATGTCCCCTCGCCCGCTCCCGGCACGCACCGCGATGCCGCGACACGTGGATGCCCGGAACAAGTCCGGGCATGACGGTGGGGCGACGGCGGTGCGCCGAGATTCGCGTCCGGAGCCGGCCGATCCGTAGGAAACCCTCCGGTACGCAGGCCGTTCGCTCGGTCGGCCGGAATTAAACCGGACAGCAATGGACTTGTTCCGGGCATTACGAAATGGGGGTCACGGGAGGGATTTTCGTGGCTACGCGGTCGCGCGGATGCTCTCGCGTTCGGCGACCTCGTCCCGCCAGCGCGCGAGGTTGGGCCGTCCTTCCACCACTTCGATCTCGATGAACTTCGCGAAATCGGCGGTGCAGAAGGCGGTGATGTCGGCGACGGTGAAGCGCTCGCCCGCGAGATAGCGCGCTTCGCCCAGCCGGGCGTCGAGCTTGTCGAAATAGAGCGCGGCGCGCTGCTTGCCGCGTTCGATCAGTTCCGGGATCTGCGCGAGATCCCCGGGAAAGCCGGGCAAGGCGCGCCCGGCGAAGCTGCGCTTGGCGTTGCGGAACGATTCGGCGACCGCGAGCAGGCCCTCGAACTCCGACATCCGCTCCCACATCTCCACCCGCGCCATCTCCAGCGGATCCGCCCCCATCAGCGGCGGATCCGGGTGCCGCGCCTCGAAATAGCGACAGATCGCCATCGCCTCGGAGATCATCGTGCCGTTGTCCATCTCCAGCACCGGAACGCGCCGGTGCGGCGCCTTGTCCAGAAACGCCGGGTCGAGGATCGGCTTGCCGGGCACGCCGACCTCCTCCATCGGCACCTCGATCCCCTTCTCTATCAGGTAGATGCAGACCCGACGCGGATTGGGCGCGATTTTCCAGACATAGAGCTTCATCGAATCCAACCTTACCATTGACGAAGCGAAGCGTATCCGAGACCTCCAACATCGTCATGCCCGGACTTGTTCCGGGCATCCACGCCTTGCGGCATCGCGGTGCGAGCCGGGCGCGGGCGAGGCGGCGGAGGGACGTGGATGCCCG